>JAFAQO010000466.1 GCA_019246375.1 Mycobacterium sp.
AGCGTCGCCACGCCATGACGCCGGCAGCGGATACCGCAGCAGGTGAGTGTCCGCGCTACGACGGGCGTCGGCCTCGATCAGCCGGATCGCGTCGTCCGTCCAGCACCGTGGCCGGCTGCGAACCGCTACGCGGGTCCGCTTCGTCAATGCACCGAAGCTGTTGGCTGTGACCGGCCGAGGTTGCTATTCGAATCGCGGTCACCCATTGGTGCCGCAATCAACGTCAACAGCGTGGCTTCGGGCCGGCAGCAAAACCGCAGCGGCGCGAAAGGTGAGGTGCCGATTCCGGCCGAAACATGCAGTCGCATCATCGCGCCCCAACGCGACGCCCCCTTGGCCCGCGACCGGTCCAGACCCGAGTTGGTCACGAGGGCGCCGTAGAACGGCAGGCACAATTGCCCGCCGTGGGTATGGCCGGCCATCACCAGTTGATAGCCGTCGGCGGCGAAGCGGTCCAGCACCCGCGGCTCCGGCGAATGGGTCAACCCCAACCGCAAGTTGGCGGCCGGGCTTGCCTGGCCGGCGATGGTCTCATAGCGGTCCCGGGCGATATGCGGGTCGTCTACGCCCGCAGCTGCGATGTGCAAGCCGGCCACTTCGAACTCGCGGCGGTTGTGGGTGAGGTCGAGCCAGCCCCGCTCGGTGAACGCCGCCCGCAGGTCCTGCCAGGGCAGCGGCGGACCGTGGACGCGGTGACCCGGATTGGTCAGATAGTTGAAAGGGTTCTTCAGGCGTGGCCCGAAGTAATCGTTGCTGCCGAAGACGAAGACGCCTGGCCGCGACAACAGCTCACCGAGGGTCTGGACGACCGCGGGCACCGCCTTGGGGTGTGCCAGGTTGTCGCCGGTGTTGACGACCAAGTCAGGCTCCCACCCGGCCAGCTCACGCAGCCATGACTGCTTGCGGCGCTGGCCCGGCCGCATATGGATGTCGCTGATATGCAGCACGCGCAGCGGCGACGAACCCGGCGTCAGGACGGGTATCGTCAGCTCACGCAGGACGAACGCGTTGCGCTCGATGATCGAGGCGTAGCCGATCCCGGCGACTGCCGAGCCGAGCGCGGCAGCGCCGGTGGTTTTCAGAGCAGCAGACATGCCACGCAGCCTACTGCCGCTCGCGAACTCACTCACTGTGACGCCCGGTGAGAATTCCTACGGTGGCGGCTCGCCGGCCTCGGGCGGTGGCGGAGGACCCAGCAGCGGAATGGTGATCGGCGGGAGCCCGGGAATGTCCACCGTTGTCGACCCGACCGGTGCCGGACCTGCCGGACCTGCCGGACCCTGAACCCGCGCCGGTGGTGGCGGGGCCGGCGCGACGCCGTTGCTGGTCTCAATGGTGATGACCGAACCTGGAATGGTCTCACCGCTTGGCGACGTTCCGACCACCTCGCCGGATTTCGCGGAACTGTTGACCGAACTGGGCTGGTCGGCGACCTGGAATCCGGCATCCTTGAGACGCTGGCGCGCCGCGTCGAAGTCCAGACCCGCGACGCTCGGAACATGCGAGCCGGGCCCACCCTCGACATAGCGGGGATCGGTCGGCGGCAGGTGCACCTCGCCGAATTTGTCCGCGATCGGCTTCATCGCGGTGAACCAGGTGCGGGCCGGCTCGTTACCGCCGAAGAGATCGCCGCTACCGCAGCGCCGCAGCGGGAACGAGCACAGATCCGACGGCGAAGTCGAGTCGTCGTAGATGTAGTTGGCGGCCGCGTATTGGTTGGTGAAGCCCACAAACCCCGAGGACCGATGGGCTTCTGTGGTGCCGGTCTTGCCGGACATCGGCAGGTTCCAGCCCGCCGCACCAGCCGAACCCGACGCCGTGCCCCCGCCCTGGGTGTCCTTGCTCAGCGCGTTGGCGAGCGTATTGGCCAGCCCCTCGGGCACCACCTGATCGCAAGCCTCGGTCGCGACCGGAACTTGATTACCGTTGCGGTCGATAAGCTTGTCGACCGGGTTGGGCGGACACCACACACCGCCCGACGCCAGCGTTGCCGCGACATTCGACAACTCCAGCGCATTCAACTCGAACGGGCCCAGCGTGAACGAACCGATGTTCTGCCGTTTGATGAAGTCGGCCAGGCTTTCGTTGCTGTTCGGGTCATAGTCGCGGGCGCTGCCCGGGTCGGCGTAGGACCGCAGCCCCAGCTTGATCGCCATGTCCACTGTGCGCGGCACGCCGATCTTCGATATCAGCTTGGCGAAGGCGGTATTGGGTGAAGTGGCCAGCGCATCGGTCACGTTCATGGAACCCCGATAACTGCCGGCGTTCACCACACACCAGGTTTCCTTGGGGCAGCCCTTGACGCCGCCGCTTCCCATGCCCTTGGTCTGGAAGCTGCCCGGCACATCGAGCACGGTGTTGATGCCCATGCCCATGTCCATTGCGGCGGCGGTGGTGAAGATCTTGAAGATGGAGCCGGCACCGTCGCCGACGAGCGAGAACGGCTGTGGCCGCATGGTTTCCCCGGCGTCGGTGTTCAGTCCGTATCTGCGGTTGCTGGCCATCGCCAGCAACCGATGGGAGTCCTTACCGGGTTTGATCACGCTCATCACACTGGCGATACCGTTGAGGTCCGGGCTGGCGATGCTGTCGATCGCGTGCTTGACCGGGGCTTGCACGTCTGGGTCCAGTGTCGTGCGGATCACGTAGCCGCCCCGGGCCAGCTGCTCTTTGCTGATGCCGGCGCGTGCCAGGTAGGCCTGGACGTAGTCGCAGAAGAACGCCCGGTCACCGGCGGCGATGCAGCCGCGCGGGAGCTCGTTGGGCTGCGGCAATATGCCCAGCGGTTCGGCCTTGGCGGCGCGTAGCGCGTCAGCCTCCGCGGGAAGGTTCTCGATCATGGTGTCGAGCACCACGTTTCGGCGGGCAAGCGCACCCTCGGGGTTGGTGTAGGGGTTGAGCGAGCTCGTCGACTGCACGAGCCCCGCCAGCAGCGCCGCCTGTTGCCAATTCAGATCGGACGCGTTGACGCCGAAGTAGGTCTGTGCGGCGTCCTGGACGCCGAACGCGCCGTTGCCGAACGACACCAGGTTCAGATAGCGGGTCAGGATCTCCGGTTTGGTGAAGGCCTTGTCCAGGGTGAGCGCCATCCGGATCTCGCGCAGCTTGCGTGCCGGCGTGGTTTCCACGGCCGCGCGCTTCTCCGCGTCGGTCTGGGCAAGAACCAGCAACTGATAGTTCTTGACATATTGCTGCTCGATCGTCGAACCACCGCGCGTGTCGACGTCACCCGATGCGTAGCCTGCCAGCCCGGTCAGGGTGCCTTTCCAGTCCACACCGTTGTGCTCGGCAAACCGCTTGTCTTCGATGGAAACGATTGCCAGCTTCATCGTGTTGGCAATTTTGTCGCCTGCCACCTCGAACCGGCGCTGCGAGTACAGCCAGGCGATGGTGTTTCCTTTCGCATCGACCATCGTGGTCACCGCCGGCACGTCGCCGGCGACGAGTTGGGCCGATCCGTTGGCGACGACTTCGGACGCTCGGTTGGACATCAGGCCCAGTCCACCGGCTACCGGGAACATCATCGCCGCGGTGACGACACTGGCGAGCAGGCAGTATCCCGCCAATTTGAGGAGGGTGTTAGCAGTCGTGGGCCGCTCCGGCATGGGTACTAGAGTAGCGATGCCTTCCGGTAAGCCCTATATCGGCAACGCCGAAGCGCTTCTTCGGGGGCCATCGATCCGGTCCGCGGCGCCGGAGGTCAGGGTTGAATTCAACCCTTGCGAGTGCGTTATGAGTCCGTTATCAAGATCGGACTGCACGGCCGTCCCAAAAAAGCCGGTATCAAACTGTTGCGCAATTGGTACTTGACCACCTAACTTATACGCACACTGAGATTTAGGTAACACAGACCTGAACAGTGTGGCGTAGATCGCATCACGAGATCTGCACTCATGGTCAGAGCCGTCGCAGCGGCGGCCAGAGCGAAGGGGAGCGCTGTGTCAGGTATAGGGGCGGCGGTGCGCAAGACGAACCCAGCACCTACAGGCAACGCTGTTCACCGCGCGGATTCTGAGTCCCGCGTCGCCTGGGTGTCCAAGGCTCTTTGCCGGGCAGCGGATCCCGACGAGCTCTTCGTCCGCGGAGCTGCGCAGCGCAAAGCCGCCGTGATCTGCCGGCACTGCCCCGTGATGCTGGAGTGCGGTGCCGACGCGCTGGACAACCGCGTGGAGTTCGGGGTCTGGGGCGGCATGACCGAGCGTCAGCGTCGCGCTCTGCTCAAGCAGCACCCCGAGGTGGTGTCGTGGGCGGAGTTCTTCGCTGGGCAGCGTAAGCACCGCAGCGCTGGCTAAACCCTGTTTTGTTGGGGCAGTCGCCGCCTAACTGGCGCCTCTGGATTGGCCGGCTCGCCCGCTCGCCGCTACGCGCGGGTGGGGGTGCCCCCGCCTCGGGCCGTTTCACGGCCCGCAACGTCGCCGACCGTTGGTTGCCCAGTCATCTGGTCGGCGATCGCCCGCAGCGCCTCCAAGTCCGAGATGTCAAACGGCAGCGACGGAACCCCGACGATTGCGACGTGCGGATGCGCTCCGGTGAATCGTCCCAACAGCCGTATTTCTCGCTTGGCGATCAGGGCACGCTCGGCGTGGATCCGCAGCACCGCGCTGGCGATTGCGGTGGAGTCGTCGGATTCGGGTGCACTGTCCAGCGTTTCGGTGCCGTCGACGGCGCGCTCAACCGGCAGCGCGCTCAACATCGGATGGGTGCGGTTCAGGATCAGACCGGCCAATGGCATCTGTTCTCGTGACAGCCGGTCGACGAAGAATGCCGCTTCCCTAAGCGCATCCGGCTCAGCCGCGGACACGACGACGAACTGCGTACCCCGTCGCTTCAGCAGCGCATAGGTGCGATCCGCTTTTTCGCGGAATCCGCCGAACGTGGCGTCCAGCGACTGCACGAAACCAGCAGCGTCCGAGAGCATTTGCGAGCCGAGAATGGTCGATATCGCTCTCATCGCCAGGCCGACTGCGCCGGTGACCAGTCGTCCGATTCCGCGGCCCGGAGCAAGTAGTAGGCGCCAGAGGCGGCTGTCCATAAAGCTGCCCAACCGTTTCGGCGCGTCCAGGAAGTCCAGCGCATTACGCGACGGCGGAGTGTCAACCACCACCAGGTCCCAGCGGTCCTGGCTCAACAACTGACCGAGCTTCTCCATCGCCATGTACTCCTGCGTCCCGGCGAGCGACGTGGCGACTGTCTGATAGAACTGGTTATCCAGAATTGCTTGTGCACGTTCGGGTCCTGAGTACTGCACCACCATTTCGTCGAAGGTTCGGCGCATGTCGAGCATCATCGCGTACAGCTGGCCCGGGATCTCGGGAGCAACCGGAACTCGTTGTGGTGTGTTGCCAAGGTCGTCGATGCCCAAGGCTTGTGCGAGCCGCTTGGCCGGGTCGATGGTCAGCACCACCACGGTGCGGCCGTATTCGGCTGCGCGCAGCGCCATTGCCGCGGCGGTGGTGGTCTTGCCTACACCGCCCGCGCCGCAGCACACCACGACGCGGGTGGTGGTGTCAGCCAGGATCGCGCCGATGTCCAGGTTCGGTGGTGTGGCGCTCATTGAACTCCCTGTTGGGCAAGCACTTCGGAAAGCTCATAGAGGCTGCCGAGGTCAACTCCATCCGCGATTGTCGGTAGTTCAAGCCGCGGCACCTGCAGCTTATCGAGCTGCTCAGCGTTCTCGGCGCGTGCGGTGATCCGAGTGGCGTGCTGGATCGTCTCGGTCAGGAGGCCGGCGAAGTCGGCGTCGGACAGCTTGATCCCGGCTCTGGCCAACCCGGCCCGCACCGCATCGGCGTCGATGACTCCCTCGGCCGCCTTCGCCAGGTCCTCGGGGGGCAGATACGCCGGAATGTTGCGGTTGACGATCACGCTGCCGATCGGCAGACCAAGCTGCTTTAGTTCGTCGATCGCCTCGATCGTCTCCTGCATGGGCAACGCCTCGAGCAATGTGACGAGGTGCACCGCCGTCTGATCGGAGTGCAGCAGCTTGACCACGCCTTCACTCTGGGCGTAAACCGGACCGCCCTTGGCTAGATCGGCCACGGCCTTGGTCACATCCAAGAAGCGCGCAATGCGGCCGGTCGGCGGCGCATCGACGACGACCGCGTCATAAACCGGTTGTTTGTTCTTGTCGACACGCACCACCGCCTCCTTGATCTTGTCGGTGAGCAGCACGTCACGCAGGCCCGGCGCGATTGTCGTGGCAAACTCGATCGCGCCGATGCGCCGCATGGCCCGGCCCGCGATGCCGAGCTTGTAAAACATGTCGAGGTATTCCAGGAACGCAGCTTCGATATCAATCGCCAGCGCGTTGACTTGGCCACCGCGCTCGGCAGTGGCGATCTTGACTTCCTGGTATGGCAGCGGCGGCACGTCGAAAAGTTGCGCAATGCCTTGGCGCCCTTCGACTTCCACCAACAGCACCTTGCGTCCCCCGGAAGCCATTGTCAGGGCCAGCGCGGCGGCAACCGTTGACTTGCCGGTCCCGCCTTTGCCAGTCACGAAGTGCAGTCGGGCTTTCGACAAGCGCGACGGCCAGCCGATGGCGCTGCCGCCGCCCGGTGTGTTTGCCACCCACGCATGCTAACCAATTGCTTTGCTCCTCCTCGGGCCGCTGCCGCATCGTCGCCGCGCGCCCGAGTGCTGATCGGTCTACCGATAAGCTCGAGTTATGACCCAACCGACCTTGTGGGAGTACGTCACTGTTCCATTGCTGACGCATGCAACCAAGCAGATCCTCGACCAGTGGGGCGCCGACGGGTGGGAGCTGGTTGCTGTGCTGCCGGGGCCCACCGGTGAGCAGCACGTTGCGTACCTGAAGCGTCCGAAGTGAGCGCTTCTGCCCGGCTCAAGGAGCTCGGCATCGAACTTCCGCAAGTGGTGAAGCCGCTTGCCTCCTATGTTCCGGCGGTGCGCACCGGCAACCTGGTCTACACCGCCGGTCAATTGCCTTTTGCGGGCAAAAAGCTGGCGCGCACCGGCAAGGTCGGCGTCGCGGTCAGTCCCGAAGAAGGGCGTGTGCTGGCACGGATCTGCGCACTTAACGCGCTGGCCGCGGTTGATTCGCTGGTAGGTATCGACGCGGTGACCCAGGTGGTCAAGGTGGTCGGATTCGTCGCGTCCGCGCCTGGATTCCATGGCCAACCGGGCGTCATCAATGGGGCGTCGGATCTGCTGTGCGAGGTGTTCGGAGATAGCGGCGTTCATGCCCGGTCGGCGATCGGGGTTTCCGAGCTGCCGCTGGACGCGCCGGTGGAAGTCGAGTTAGTGGTCGAGGTCGGGTAACCGACGTGTCCGGCGAGTCGCTGACTCACCCTGCCTACGGTCTGTTGCGGCCGGTGACCGAGACGGCGTCGGTGCTGCTGGCCCACAATCCGGGGCTGCTGACGCTCGAGGGCACCAATACCTGGGTGTTGCGCGGTCCTGGCAGCGATGAGTTGGTCATTGTCGATCCCGGTCCCGACGACGACGAGCACCTCTCGCGGGTCGCGGGCCTGGACCGGATCGCGCTGGTGCTGATCAGTCATCGGCACGGTGATCACACCGACGGGATCGACAAGCTGGTCGAGCGGACCGGCGCGCCGGTGCGGTCGGCGGGCAGCGGGTTCTTGCGTGGCCTCAGCGGTGAGCTGACCGATGGCGAGGTCATTGATGCGGCCGGGCTGCGGATCAAGGTGATGGCGACCCCCGGCCACACCGCGGACTCGCTGTCGTTTGTCCTCGATGACGCCGTCTTGACCGCCGACACGGTGCTCGGCCGCGGCACGACCGTCATTGATACCGAAGACGGCAGCCTGGCCGACTACCTAGAGTCGCTGCACCGGCTGCGGGGCTTGGGCGAGCGTACCGTGCTCCCCGGTCATGGGCCGGACTTGGCCGATTTGGAAGCCGTCGCCTCGGATTACCTGGCGCACCGGGAACAGCGGTTGGACCAGGTCCGCTCGGCGCTGGCCGATCTGGGCGACGATGCCAGCGCTCGCCAAATCGTCGAACATGTCTACACCGACGTGGGGGAGGAGCTGTGGGACTTCGCCGAATGGTCTGTGCAGGCGCAACTGAACTATTTGCGTCGCTAAGCACCCGTGCTTCGCCCGCGCTTCGCGCGCGCTTACCGCGCTCGGTGTTCGATGCTCGCTTGGTTGCGCCCGCGCTTCGCGCGCGCTTACCGCGCTCGGCGGGCCAGCCGTTCGGAGTCCGAAATCAGCACGCTCTTGCCCTCTAAGCGAATCCACCCGCGATGGGCGAAATCGGCCAGCGCCTTGTT
>JAFAQO010000174.1 GCA_019246375.1 Mycobacterium sp.
CGGCACATCCTCCGCATTCGCTACCGTCATGACTGCCTGCCTTCTGATCGCCGTCACATCGAATCCGGCTCGGTCTTCCCGTAATCCGATTCCACGCAAACATTGGCAAGGGGCACCGGTCAGCTATGCGTTGAGCAGCCGTTCACCGATCACGCGTTGATGACGCAGCGCGACGAGCTCATCGTGGGATAGACCCAGGTTTCGCAGGATTTCGTCGTTGTGCTGACCCAGTGTGGGCGGGGCGCAGCGGTGGTGGCGGACCGGTCCGGGAGTGATGCGAAAAGGCCAGCCGGGGTAACGGTGCATGCCGGTGATCGGATGGTGAAGCTCCTCGTAGTATCTGCGGGCGTCGAGCTGCGGCACCGCATACATCTGGTCAGGGGTGAGCAGCTGCTCGGCGGGGATGTTGCGGGCCCGAAGCGTTTCGACGACTTGGTCCGGCGCCTGGGTGCGAGTCCAGCCGGCGACAACCTCGTCGAACATATCGTGCGCGATGTGCCGTTGATCTTTCGAGTTATCGTCGAGCAGGTCCAGCCGCCCCATCGCCGCCACCAACTGAAACCAGTCGTTGTTGTCGCGCACGGACAGTGCCACCCATGCATCAGCTGCATTGGTCGGGTACACACCCTGCAAATAGCCGCGCTGACGGTTGCCTTCCCGGGGCCGGACAACGCCGTTCATGGAGTACTCGATCACAGGTTCAGCGGCAACGCATGCACCGACTTCAATCTGCGCGACCTCGATCAGTTGCCCTTCCCCGGTGCGGTGACGGTGTTCGAGCGCGGCAAGCAGCGCGATGCCGGCGTGCACACCGACAAGGGGATCAGCGGGTCCCTGCGGGTTGCAGGGCGGACCTTCGGCGTAGCCGGTGACGCCCGACATCCCCGACGCCTGTTCGATGTTCAGCGCCCAGCCGACGTAGTCGCGCCAAGGGCCTTCCAAGCCGAATCCTGGCATGCGGACCTCGATTATGTCGGGTCTCAGGGATACCAGTGACTCGTAGTCCAAGCCGAATTGCTCGACCACCCGGGGTGAGAAGTTCTCCACGACAACGTCGGCCTGGCGGGCTAGCCGGCGCGCGAGTTCGCGGCCCGGCGACGAGCTGAGATCAAGGGTGAGATCCCGCTTGTTGAGGTTGGTCGCCTGCCACAGGGCGCTGCGCTCATACCAGTCGTCGCCCTCATCGGGATAAGCCCCCGAATAGCGATGACCGTCAGGGCGTTGGATCGACTCGACCTTAATAATGTCGGCACCGAACGCGCCGAGGTAACACGTCAAATAGGCGCCAGCCCAAAAGGTGCTGAGATCAAGGACTTTCACTCCTGTGAAAGGCAGCGCCGGATCCGCGGCCGGATCCGGCGGCCGGATTTGACGCTCTGCCGCCGCAACGCTCCGCCTACCCACCCGCGGGGCCGGACGTGGCGGCATCGCGGGTGTCCTCGACAAACGAAACGGCGCCCCGGGGCGGCGGAACGACCATCCCCCTCCCCCGCCGTCGACCAAGAATCCTCGCTTGACGTACTGAGGACATTCCAGTGCGGTGGCGCCGTCGGCCACCGCGGACGCCGGAATACGCAGTGCCTGACTGAGTTCGACGATTTCGGTCACGGTTCGTTCGGCGAGCCAGGGGTGGGCCGCGGCGAAGAATTCGGCGCGCTCCGGACCGCCCATCATGATCGCGATCTGGTGCTCGTCGAACTCCGGCAGGCCGAGCATGGCGCACACGTCGAGCCAGTGTTGTGCGGTCAGGCAGTTGATCCCGACCCAGCCATCTGCTGCCTGCACGATGCCCAGCATGGGAGCGGACCGGGTATTGGCTGGCAGGCCAAGGGAACTCATGCGTTCGGCCATCAGCATCGGGTACGGAAGTGTGCCGAGCAGCGACTCGAGCACGGAGACGTCGACCTCGGTCACGCTTCGGCCCGACCGGATTCGGAGGGCAGTAAGCGCACCGAGCGCAGCGTAGGCGCCGGCCACGTACTCGGAAATTCGGCCACCGACCTGCACCGGAGGTCGATCGGGATCTCTGACGGTTATCCAGCCGGACGCCGCCTGCATCGTCAGCGGGGTGGCCACCCGATCACGCAGCGGCCCAGACTGTCCGAAGTTCGAGATGCGCACGGCCACCAGGTGCGGGTTGATCTGCTGCAGCCTGTCGGGGCCGAATCCCCACCGGGCCAAGGTGCCGGGTGGCAGCGCCTCAACAAGCACGTCGGCCTGCTCGATCAGCCGGGTCACTACGTCCTCATGACATCGGCACTCGAAACCGGCTGTCACTCCGGCTTTTCCGACATTGAGGTACTCGAACAAGCCGGAGCGATTCGGATTGGGGACACCGCCGGAGAATGGGCCCCATCGGCGCAGCCGGTCTCCGGCCGGGGATTCGATCTTGGTTACCTCGGCGCCGAGGTCGACCAAAAGCTTGCTGCAGTAAGGACCTGAGATCTCGTCAGCGATCTCGACCACGCGAAGCCCCGCAAGGGGGGCCATCAGGCGGGAAGTCCCATGGCCTTCGGCTCCATGTACTGGCGCAGCCCGGGAAGGCCGCCGCCTTCCCGGCCGAATCCGCTCTGCTTGAAGCCGCCGAACGGCGCATCGCCGGTGCCGTAGCCGTTGATCGCGATCTGGCCGGTGCGAATGCGGCGCGCCACAGCAACCGCGCGGTCGGTGTCCGCGCCCCACACCGCTCCGGATAGCCCGTACCGTGAGTTGTTCGCGATGTTCACCGCGTCGTCGTCATTGCGGTAGCGCAGCACCGACAGCACTGGTCCGAACACTTCTTCCTGGGCGATGCGCGCGTCGGGCGTGACGTCGGTGAGGATCGTCGGTTCGAAGTAGAAACCAGTATCCAAGGCGGGCGGACGCCCGCCGCCGGTCGCCAGTTTGGCTCCGTCGTCGACCGCCCCGGCAACGTATGACTCGACTCGCTGCCGCTGTGCGGCGCTGATCAGCGGGCCCATTTCTACCGCGGGATCGGCCGGGTCGCCGACGTTCACCGCACGGGCGAGCGCGACCAGCCGATCGACGACCTCTTCATGAATCGGCTCGGGAACGAGAAGCCTGCTCTGCAGAATGCAGGCCTGCCCGGCATGAAAAGAGCACGAGTCGAACAAGATTCGATCGAACATGTCGTCGGTGAGTTCGACGTCGTCGAGCAGGACGCTGGCCGACTTTCCGCCGCACTCCAGCAGGATCCGCTTCATGTCGCGGCCGGCCGCGGCCATCACCTCCCGGCCGACCGCCGAGCTGCCGGTGAAACTCACCATGTCGATTCGCGGGTCAGTAGTCAGCAGTCGGCTGGCCTCGATGCTGCTGGGTGTGACGACGTTGACCACGCCG
>JAFAQO010000389.1 GCA_019246375.1 Mycobacterium sp.
CGTCGCGATCGAGACACGCTCCATCACCGGTCCAAGCGGTCAGCGGCTGGACCTTCGCCTCTACCGGGGTCTCACCGGGTCGGCGGCGCCGCTGGTGCTGTATGCCCATGGCGGGGGCTTTGTGACGGGGAATCTGGACACCGATCATGCGCAATGCGTGGAGCTGGCCCGTTCGGCCGGCTGCATCCTCATGTCAGTCGACTATCGGCTCGCCCCGGAAAATCCCTGCCCGGATGCTTTGGACGACGTCGAAGCGGCGTTCCGTCACGCCATAGCGGACTGCGCCCGCCTAGGCGCAGACGGCAGTCGGGTGGCGGTGATGGGCCGCGACGCCGGCGCTGCTTTGGTCGCGGGCCTGGCCCAGCGGATTTTCGACGCCGAAGGGCCGCGGATTCTGGTGCAGATCCTGCACCAGCCGATGCTCGACTCCGACGCCACGCCGTCGCGGCGGGAGTTTCAGCGCACGCCCGGCCTCAACGGTCCGGCCGTCAGCCGGGCGTGGGGGCATTACCTCGGCCACAGCGCCGCGAGCGCGCAGCATGTCCCTGCGCACCGGGCGAACCTGGAGGGGTTGCCGCCGGCCTTTATCAGCGCCGCTGAAATCGACCCATGCCGTGACGAAGCGATCGACTACGCGAACCGGCTGCTGCATGCCTATGTCCACACCGAACTGCATGTCGTCGCCGCGACGTTTCACGGCTTCGATTTATCGGTGCCGGACTGGGTGGTGTCGCGAGAGAGCAGGGCTTTGCACGCTCAGGTGCTCCGCCGCGCATTTGCCGTCTAACGGTATCTCTTACGGTATTGCTCATTGCTACCATCGGAGGCGCCAGCCGACTCCGACTGGGACCGATCGGCGGATGATCAGGCAACCCACCCTTCATCCGTAGCGGCGAAGGAAGGCCCAGGAAGTTGGAGCCAGCATCATGACTGCCGTCGAGTCTCCCGAAAAGACACTCTTCACCTCCACCACCGAAGCGTTTCTGCAAAAAGAAGCACCGCTGAGTAAGGTTCGCGAGCTGCACGCAGCCGGTGTGTCTTACGACCCCGCCTGGTGGCGGCGAGCCGCTGAGCTTGGCTGGACAGGTCTGCTTGTTCCCGAGGAGCTCGGTGGCGGCAGCGTCTCGGGCAACGGTGTCGCAGACCTGGCCATGGTGGCTGAGCAGATCGGCAAAACCGTGGCACCTGGTCCGCTGTATCCGGTCAGCACGGTGCTCGCGGGGCTTGTCGATTGCACTGATCGCTCCGCGTACGCCGCCACCATCGAGTCGCTGATGTCTGGCGAAACGGTGGCGTCGTGGGCGGTGTATGAGCCAGGCCGGCCCTGGGCGCCGATGGAACCGTCGCTAACGGCCACACCGACCGACTCGGGTTACCGCATCGACGGTGTCAAAGACCGCGTGGAGGCCGGCCCGCAGAGCGACCTTCTGTTGGTGGTGGCACGCTGTGACGGCGAAGTCGGCCAGTTCCTGATTCCGACGAACGCGCCGGGCGTCCACGTCGAGTCTCAGCACTCCGTCGACTTGGTCAAGCAGTACGCGCGGATTCATTTCGACGGTGTGGTGGTGGAGCGTTCCGCGGCCGTCAGCAGCGCCGAAGAGACTGCCGCACTGATCGACCGGCAGAGTCAGATCGCTCAAGTATTGCAATGCGCCGAAATGGTCGGCATTTTGCGAACGGTGTTCGACTTCACCGTCCAGTGGGCGTTGGACCGGCACACCTTCGGGCGACCGTTGGCGTCCTATCAAGCGCTCAAACACCGCTTCGCGGATATGAAGACCTGGCTCGAGGCGTGCCGGGCGACGACGGCCGCGGCGGTGGTCGATGTCGGCGCTCGCTCACCGCATGCGGGGCTGTCCGCCAGCATCGCCAAGTCCTACGTCGGGGAGAAGGCTCCCGAAATCGTTCAGGACTGTGTGCAGATGCACGGCGGCATCGGCGTCACCTGGGAACATGATCTGCATATGTACTTGCGGCGAATTGCGCTGTACCGAGCCATGTTCGGTACACCCGAGGAGCACAACCTGCGGGTGTACGCCTGGAAGGAAGCATCGCGATGACCGATCCCGACTCTGAGTCGGTCGAGCAGTTCCGCGCCCGGGCCCGAGCATGGTTAGCCGACAACATGCCGCCCATCGACCCGGCCTTCCCGCCGGCTGCTCATCGTGACGATGAACGCTGCTGGCATCGAGCCCGTGAGCTTCAAAAGCGGCTCTACAAAGGTGGATTCGCCGGCATCTGCTTTCCACGCGAATATGGCGGCCTTGGGCTGGATTACGAATACCAAAGAGCCTTCGACGAGGAAAGCATCAACTATGAAATGCCGCTGATCCTCAACACGCCGACGTTCACGATCTGTTGCGCTACGTTGCTCGACACCGGCAACGAGCAGCAGAAAAAGCAACACATCGCCGCGGCCTTGCGCGGTGACGAGGTGTTGGTGCAGTTGCTGTCGGAGCCGAGCGGTGGCTCGGATCTGGCCGGTGTGCTTACCCGTGCCGAGCGGCAGGGCGACCGGTGGGTGATCAATGGCGCAAAGACCTGGAGTACCAGCGCATTCGCAGCCGATTACGGCTTATGCCTGGCCCGTACTAACTGGGATGTGCCCAAGCATGAGGGGCTGACGATGTTTCTGGTGCCGATTGCGCATCCGGGAATCACCTTGCGGCGCATCACTCAGATCAATGGCTCAACCGAATTCTGTGAGGAATTTCTCGACGGCGTGGAGGTCGGGGACGACGCCGTCGTCGGGGAGGTGAATGGCGGCTGGGAGGTTGCGTCGCGGCAGCTCTACCACGAACGCCGCGCCGTCGGGCAGGGTTCGGAGTTTGCCAGTGGCAGCGGCAGCGAGGGCGGTCGGGCGACGCCGGTGGACTATGTCGCGCTGGCCGAGCGGACCGGGCAGGCCGACGACGAACGCGTGCGAGAGATGGCGGGCCGGGTGCTAGTACACCGCGCGGTCAGCGACCAGTTGTCCGATCACGTGTACCGCAGTGTCCGCGACGGCACACTGCCGCCGGCGGGCGGAACGCTGATACGGCTCTTCCACGCCGACACGGTGACATTGGACGTGGACACCGCGCTGGCGATCACCGCAACGGCCGGGGTCGTGGGGGAGGAAGGTGAGGGCCTGGAGACGGGGCTGCGGTACTTGTCCCGGCAGACGGTCTGCCTGGGCGGCGGCAGCACCGAAATGGCGCGCAACGTGATCGGCGAACGGGTGCTGCACTTTCCACGTGAATATGCCGCAGATCGCGGTGTGCCATTCAAGCAAGTGCGGCACGGCCAGTTGAGCTGACTGTCAATCACAGAATCGCGCCGCTGTCCTTGGCTGCGATGATTTCGTCCCAGTCCAAACCAAGCTCGAGCAAAATTTCCTCGGTGTGCTGGCCGTGTTCGGGCGCGCGCGCCGGTCGCGGCGGCGTCTCGTCGAATTGCACCGGGGCGGCCACCATTTTGTACTCGATGCCGTTATCGTCGACATTGCTGACGAGGTAACCGTTGGGTTCGTTCTGCGGGTCGTTGAGCGTCTCTTTGGGAGTTGCCAACGGCGCCCACACGCCCGGCTCATCGGCCAGCGCCTGACGCCAGTGCTCCAAGTCGTGCTCGGCGAATCTGGCGGCGATGATGTCGCTGGCCTCCGCAGCATTCGCGACCAGATTGGACGCCGGGATGAAGCGCTGGTCGGTCGCCAGTTCGGCCAGACCCATCCGCTCGCAGAAGCCGGGCCAGAACTTGTCGGGTTGCAGGAACACCAGCTGGATCCACCGGTTGTCCTTGGTTTGGTACCTGTTGACCAGCGGGTTCATCGCCAGGCCTGGCGGTGCTCCCGGGATCCCGTCGATACCGAAGAGATCGGCAACCGAAATGGACGGTGCGATGCTCCACATCGCCTGCGCCAGCAACGACGAATCCACGATCGTCGGCTCGCCGGTACGTTCCCGGTGGAACAGCGCCGCGCATACTCCGCCGGCCAACGTGATGCCGCCCTGTAAGTCGCCGAACGCGGGGCCCTGCACGGCAGGATTTTCGGTCCCGAACGGCGTCAGCGTGTAAGCCACCCCTCCGCGAGCCAAGTAGGTTGCGGCGTCAAAGCCGCCCCGGTTGCGATCAGGTCCTCGCACCCCCAGCCCGGTACCGCGGACGATGATGATCGTCGGATTGAACGCGCGAATGTCCTCGACAGTGAGGCGCGCACGCTCCAGCGCTGCCGGCAACCAGTTGGTGAGCAGCACGTCGGCTTCGGCAAGCAGTCTGCCGAACAACTCGCGGCCGGTATCGCTCTTCAGATCCAAAGCGATGCTGCGCTTCCCGCG
>JAFAQO010000451.1 GCA_019246375.1 Mycobacterium sp.
TGGCTTTACGGGCGCTGAGCAGTCAGCCTTCGGGTATCTCGTGTTCGATCTGGTCGAGCCAGGTTCGCGCCGACATGTCCGACGGCGCCCGCCAGTCACCGCGTGGCGACAACGAACCGCCGTGCGACACCTTGGGCCCGTTTGGCAGCGCAGAACGCTTGAACTGACTGAACGAGTAAAACTTCTGCACGAAAACCTGCAGCCAATGCCGGATCTCGGACAGCGAGTACGCCGGCCGCTTGTTCTCCGGAAAGCCCACCGGCCAGTTGCCGCGGTCCGGATCGCTCCACGCATGGTAGGCGAGAAAAGCGATCTTCGACGGCCGAAAACCGAAGCGCAGCACGTGAAACAGCGAAAAGTCCTGTAACGCATAGGGGCCGACCTTTGCTTCGCTGCTCTGAAGTTCTTCCTCCTCACCGGTAGGGACCAGTTCCGGAGTGATCTCGGTGTCCACGACCGACCGCAAGGTCTTGCATACCTTCTCCTCGAACTGATCCGAGGAAATCACCCAGCGAATCAGATGCTGTATCAAGGTTTTGGGCACACCGGCGTTGACGTTGTAATGCGACATCCGGTCGCCGACACCGTAGGTCGACCAGCCCAGCGCCAACTCGGACAGGTCACCGGTGCCGAGCACGATGCCGCCCCGCTGATTGGCCAGCCGGAACAGGTAGTCCGTGCGCAGCCCGGCCTGGACGTTTTCGAACGTGACGTCGTAGACCTTTTCGCCGCGAGCGAACGGATGATCAATCGTTTTCAGCATCAACTCGGCGGTCTCGCGGATGTCGATTTCTTCGAATGTGACTCCCAGCGCTCGGCAGAGCCGGATCGCGTTTTGCTTGGTGCGATCACCGGTGGCGAATCCAGGAAGCGTGAACGCCAGAATGTCGCTGCGCGGGCGGCCTTCGCGGTCCATCGCGCGCGCGGCGACGATCAGCGCGTGGGTCGAGTCCAGGCCGCCGGAGATACCGATGACGACCTTCGGGTAGTCAAGTGCGCGCAGCCGCTGCTCGAGCCCGGCGACTTGGATGTTGTAGGCCTCATAGCAGTCTTGCTGCAGCCGATTTGGATCCGACGGCACGAACGGGAACCGCTCGACATTGCGCAGCAGACCGATGTCGTCGACCGGCGGGTCCAGCCGGAACTCGATGCGCCGCAACGACTCTGCTGACGCCCGGTGGTGGCGCCGGTTGTCGTTGAAGGTGCCCATTCGCAGCCGTTCCGACCGCAGCAGTTCGGTGTCGACGTCGGCGACCGAACGCTGCTCCCCTTTGGGGAAGCGCTCGGAATCAGCGAGCAGTGCCCCGTTCTCCCAGATCATCGTTTGGCCGTCCCAGGCCAGATCCGTCGTCGACTCACCCTCCCCCGCCGCGGCATAGACGTAGGCGGCCAGGCACCGCGCCGACGCCGAGCGGGCCAGCAGGCAACGGTCTTCGGCGCGGGCTATCGTGATCGGGCTGCCGGACAAGTTGGCCAAAACCGTGGCGCCCGCCAGCGCCGCCTCTGCGCTGGGCGGAACCGGCACGAACATGTCTTCACAGATCTCGACGTGCAGCACAAAGCCCGGCAGGTCAGATGCCCCGAACAGCAGATCGGGACCGAACGGCGCTTCCATGTCGCCGATTCGGATCACGCCGTGCTCGTCGTCGCCGGCCGCTATTTGGCGCTGCTCGTAGAACTCGCGGTAGGTCGGCAGATACGACTTGGGCGCCACACCGAGCACGACACCGCGGTGGAGGACCACTGCGGTGTTGTAGATGCGGTGCCGGTAGCGCAGCGGCGCACCGACTACAAGCACGGGCAACAGGTCGGTGGAGGCGGCGACAATCTCGAGCAGAGCGTCCTCGACACCGTCCAGCAGCGCGTCCTGCAGCAGGATGTCCTCGATGGAGTAGCCCGACAACGTCAGCTCGGGGAAAACGGCCAGCGCAATACCGTCGTCGTGGCACTCTCGGGCCATCCGCAGCACTGCCGCCGCGTTGGCCGCCGGATCACCGATCGTGGTGTGGTGGGTGCACGCCGCGACGCGCACGAAGCCGTGCCTATAGGCGGAGTAGAAGTTCATCGCCTCACATTCTGTCCCGGGCGGTGTCGACAGCTGGCTATCGGGTATCACCAAACCATGACCGACACCGCTGTGCTGGTCGTTGACATGCTGAACAGCTATCAGCATGCCGATGCCGATGTGCTGATACCCAATGTGGCGGAGATCATCGAGCCGCTGACCGATGTCGTCCGTCGCGCACGCGAGCGCGACAACGTCGACTTGGTGTACGTCAACGACAACTACGGGGATTTCACCGCCGAATTCTCCGACCTCGTGCGCTCGGCACTCGACGGACCACGGCCGGATCTGGTGAAGCCGATCGTGCCGGCCGAGGGCAGCCGGGTGATGACCAAGGTCCGCCACAGCGCGTTCTATTCGACGCCGCTGGCTTATCTGCTCGGGCGGCTCGGCACCGAGCGGTTGGTCTTGACCGGGCAAGTCACCGAGCAGTGCATCCTCTACAGCGCGCTGGATGCTTACGTGCGCCATATCCCGGTCGTGGTGCCGACGGATGCGGTCGCCCACATCGACGCCGAACTGGGTGCGGCGGCGCTGAAGATGATGCAACGCAATATGGACGTCGAGCTGACCCGGGCGGCGAACTGCCTCGACTGAGTCGGACTGCCCGTCCTAGTCTCGCACGGGTGGACGTTCCCACGATCCCATCCCCGGAGCTGGTCGCCCTGTTGACCGGTCGCCGCGTCGCCGTGCTGACCGGTGCGGGTATCTCCACCGACTCGGGTATTCCCGACTATCGAGGGCCTGACTCGCCGCCGAGCAATCCGATTACCATCCGCCAATTCACTGGCGATCCGGTGTTCCGGCAGCGGTATTGGGCACGCAACCACGTCGGCTGGCGGCACATGGACGACACGCTGCCTAACGCCGGACACCGCGCGCTGGTTGCGCTGGAGCGAGCCGGCGTGGTGACCGGGATCATCACCCAGAACGTCGATCTGTTGCACACGAAAGCGGGCAGCGCGACCGTGGTCAACCTGCACGGCAGCTACGCACAAGTGGTGTGCCTGAGTTGCGGACACACGATCAGCCGCGCGGCGCTGGCCGAAAAGCTGGAGGCACTGAACCCGGGTTTCCTGCAACGGGCGGAGGCCGTCGGGAGGTTGGCGGTGGCGCCCGACGCCGATGCCGTCGTCGCCGATACCACCCGATTCCGCTACCTCGACTGTCCGTCATGCGGCGGCATGCTCAAGCCCGACATCGTCTACTTTGGCGAAAATGTGCCCAAAGACCGTGTCGCCCAGGGATATTCGTTAGTCGACGATGCCGGGGCACTGCTGGTGGCCGGATCGTCGCTGACGGTGTTCTCCGGCTACCGGTTCGTCCGCCACGCGGCGTCACTTCGGATCCCGATCGCAA
>JAFAQO010000528.1 GCA_019246375.1 Mycobacterium sp.
CGGCCCGCCGGACGGCTATCCGATTGTGCTGGCACACGGATTCACTTGCGCGATCCGGGTATGGGGCTACCAGATCGCCGACTTGGCTGCCGACTACCGGGTGATCGCGTTCGACCATCGCGGCCACGGGCGCAGCGGCATTCCGCCGCGCGGCGGGTATGGCCTCAGCCACCTCGCCTCCGACCTTGACGCCGTGCTCGAGGCCACCCTGAGTCCGGGGGAGCGCGCCGTGCTCGCCGGACATTCCATGGGCGGCATCGCAATTACCGCCTGGTCGGACCGCTACCGCCACAAGGTCTGTCGGCGCGCCGACGCTGTCGCGTTGATCAACACCACCACTGGCGACCTGGTGCGCAAGGTGGACCTGCTACTGGTACCCCGGATGTTAGCGGGGGCCCGCGTCTTGGCAGGCCAGCAGTTGCTCAACACGTTCGGTTCTTTTGCGGTGCCAAGCGCGATTGGACGGCCAGCGCGCGATTTGATCGCGCTGTTGGCGGTCGGGACCGAGGCGGACCCGGCCATCGCGGCATTCATTTATGACTTGTTCGAGGCCACCTCACCGGCAGGCCGGGGCGGCTGCGCGAAAACGTTGGCGGCCACTATGGGACGGCGGCACATCAGTCTGACCGGCCTGACGGTGCCGACGCTGGTCATCGGCAGCGAACGCGATCGGCTGACCCCAATCAGCCAGTCCCGCAAGATCGCTCGGGCTGCGCCCAACCTTGTCGGGCTCGTCGAGCTACCCGGCGGCCACTGCGCGATGCTGGAACACCCGCAGGAGGTCAACCGCGAACTGCGGTCACTGGCTGAATCGGTGGCTGGGGCCCGGCGTATCAGCTCATAGTCGGGCGGCAACCTCAGCAGCCGCCCGTTGTCCGGATCGGACGGCGCCGTCGAGAAAGCCGGTCCATTCGTCGGCGGTCTCGGTTCCAGCCCAATGAATCGGACCGACCGGGCGCCGCAACCATGGTCCGTAGCGGGTCCACGAGCCGGGCGGCACAGCTGCGGTTGGGCCTCCTGCAGCGAATTGCTCGGTGCCCCAACAATGATCGACATAGTCGAGGGGTTTGAGCGCTTCGTCGCCGAACAGCGACGCGAAACATGCCAGCGCGTCTTCCCTGCGTCGGTCGGCCGGTAGCGGGTCGAAGCTGCGCGCATCGACGAATCCCAACAATATGCCCGGTCCGTCATCGCGGGGGCTGACGTCGAAAGTGATGAACACCGTGCCTTCGTCGGACAGCGCTTCTCCGGAGCACCCGTTGCTACGCCAGAACGGTGTGGAATAGGCGGCATAAGCCTTGCTGAGCCGGCCCTGCGGCCAACATGTGGCGAGTCGGTGGTATTCGGCAGGCAGTGGGGGAGCGAACTTGATCGCCGCGCGATGGGCCGGTGGGACCGCGACGATGACAAACCTGGCGTCGGCCTGACCCTTCCCGGAAGTGACCGTCACGCCGCCGTCGTGCCGGTCGATTTGACGCACAGCGGCACCCAGGACGATCCGATCGCCGAGTTCTGCCGCCGACTTCTCCGCGATTTGCCTTGTGCCGGCGGGGAATCGGTCCTGCTGCGCACCGCCCTCGACGTCGAGTAACCGGTTCAGGCCACCGGCGGCCCGCACGTAGCGGGCGGCGTGCAGCATCGACACCTGGTCGGGTTCGCATCCCCACGTCACCCGGGCCATGATGGCCAACAGATCGCGTGACGTGGCGCCGGCATGGACCGACCGCAACCACCCGCCTAGCGACTGGCTGTCCAGCCGCGTTGCGCGGCGGGCGTTCCATGGCGCAGCCAGCGGAACGCTGCGGGCGATGCGTTCAAATTGCCAACGCACTCGGCCGACATCGACCAGCCCGCCCAGCGAAAGCCTCGGGATGGTGCCACGATACGAGCGGACCATGCCGCGCCACCGGATCACGTTGGCGCCCTGGTGGTATGTCGGTACGGTCGGGATACCAAGCTCGGCGGCCAGCGCGCGGACCGCATCCTGGGTCGGCCCGACGAAGGTGGCGCCCAGATCGACCGGGATGCCCGCGACATGGCCGGTATGCGAGCGCCCACCCACCCGGTCGCGGCCCTCCAGTACCAGCACATCGTGTCCGAGTCGCGCCAGTTCCCGGGCCGCGGTGAGCCCCGCGAAACCGGCGCCGACTACCACGACGTCGGCGGTCCGCGTCAAGGCGCTACTGCCAGCCAGTCGGCAAATCCGGAGGGATCATGACGGCCCAGCGCACCGTGTTCGTAAAGACCCCAGCCCTCAACCGGATTCCCGTCGCCGTCTCGGCATACCGCGCGCCCAACGTGGTCGATGACGCCGAAGCCGGACCGCGCGACGATCGCCGGGTCGGTCATGTCGTAGGTCAACCGCTCGGTGAACTTCTCGCCCTTCCACATGCCGTGCAGCCAAGCTGAATCGCCGCCGTAGCCGCCGCCGACATGGATCGGCACCGGCAGCTTGGATTCCACGTCGAAATGGACCGGTGTGCCGCCGGCGGTGGTGGCTTCGATTGTTGCTCCGGTCGGAATGCGGGTGCCGGAGCGGTAATGGGTTGTCACCCGCGGCCAGCCCAGCTGTTCGACGCGGCCGTCGCGCCAGATCCGGGTGCAGTCGTTGAGTGAGCGAAAACCGTTGGGCGCCTCCTGAATAATCAGGACGACCGCGAAGTCGTCGAACGCCATTGGCATGTACAACCACCACATGCCCTCGAACGGCGGATCGGCCGGCCGGCCAGCCGGTTCCGGCTCGCCGATGGGCCGGATACCCCAGGACCGGTCGCGGGTGCCGAGCCAGGTCGCCGGGTCGACGACAACCTCCTCGCCGTCGATCGCGATCCGTCCGCTCCAGGTCCCGAGTTGGGCGAACCGCTGCGCATCCAGTGTCACCCGAGTACCGGAGCGCAGGACGTGCGGCTGTTCCTGGACGACATCGAATAGTCCTTCCCAGACCAGTTCCGCCGCAATCCCTTCGGTCGCCTCGAGAATGACCCGCAGTTGGTGCAGGGGCTCTAGGACTTCGATCCGGTAACCGCCCACGTGCTGATTGAGCCGGTTCTGGTCGATTGCGTCGGACAAATGCACCGCGGTCTGGGTGTCGCCGCGCCGAATCAGCACGAACGCATCCTTGACGCCGAGGTTGGGGTAGTAGCCGATCCCGGAGATCAAGAAGATGTTTCCGCTGCGGTCGTGGGCGTTGAGGTAGGAGCGATCGTAGAAGTTGCGGTCAGACGAGCCTGGCCACGCGATCGGCTGCGGGACCTGGTGTACCGGGAACTCGTCGAGCGGTCCGAGCATTAGCGATCCTCTCCGATCAGGCGCTTGAGCAACGCGCCGTGGTAGAACAGCGATTCGACATCGTCGGGCTTCTCGAGTTCGCCGAAGTGTACCCGTCGTGCGCCGGTGCGCATGAACACGCACGCCCACATCACCGCTGAATACGCGTAGAACCATTGCAGTTCGCCCAGCTCTACCCCGGTGAGCCGGCGATAGGTGGCGCGGACGTCGTCTTCCCGCATCACATCCGGCAAGCCCGGCAGCGTCGCCAGACCTGCGAGCTCTTGGAAAACCATGTGCGCGAATATAATCCACGCGACGTCGAGTTCGCGCGGTCCCAGTGTCACCATCTCCCAGTCAAGTACCGCCACTGGCCGGAAATCGCGGTACAACACATTGCCGACCCGGGCGTCACCCCACAGCAGCACCGGCTCGCTTGCCGCCACGTCGTGGGGCCAGTGGGCTTGCAGCCAATCGAAGGTGCGTTCCAGCAGCGGTGATCGTCCGATGTCCGGAACGGCGAAGTTGTACCAGCCCCGCACCCAGTCGAAGTGCCGGTGCAACGCGGTGTTGCTGCCTTGGGCATTGAGAAGGAATGAAAACGTCTTGGCCGCGTTCGGGATTGAGTGCAGCTTGGCCAGTACCTCGATGGTGGAGTCCTGCAGCTCGCGTTGGCGTTCGGCGGGCGCTTCGGCGAACCAGTTGTTGCCGAACGTGTAGGGCATGACGTCGGGCGGCACCAGGCCGTCGACGTAGTCCATCAGGAAAAACGGTTTCCCAAGGACCTCGCCGGTGGTCTCGATCCAGCGCACCCGCGGCACGGGTACATCGGTGAGCTCGCGCACTCGCCGCATCACCTCGAATTGATGATCAAGGCGATACGAGGGAAATACCGGCACGTCTTCGGCGGTCGGCGCCAATCGTGCGACCCAGCGCTGCTCGACCGGCGTGCCGTTCTCCTCCCAGCGGCCCGTCAAAATGATCGTTTCCGACGACATGCCGGTGGCGTCGACACCGCTCTCGACGGCGACCCGGGGTGTTAAGCCGCCCGGTAGCACCGTCGACAGCCACCGCGACAGCACCGCCGGCAGGGTGGTGACGTCGCGGCTCGAGCGCTGGAGGCGGGCTACGTCTTCGAGCGCCGGTTGATTGGCCACAGGCGCCTCCTTCATGAGGCAATTACGATACGGTGGGTAGCGTTATGAAAGCAGACCCGTCTTCTCTTGACAAGGCCCCGGGTGCCGGGCGCCCCAGGGATCCGCGTATCGACGCTGCCATATTGTCGGCGACGGCGGAACTGCTTGTGAAAATCGGCTATTCGAATCTGACGCTGGCTGCCGTCGCCGAACGCGCCGGGACGACGAAAACAGCGCTGTACCGCCGCTGGTCGAGCAAGGCCGAGCTGGTGCATGAGGCCGCGTTCCCCGCGGCCCCCACTGCGCTGGTGACACCGGCGGGCGACATGGCGGCTGATGTCCGGGCGATGATCGCGGCCACTCGCGATGTGTTTACCAGCCCGGTGGTGCGTGCCGCGCTGCCTGGGCTGGTCGCGGACATGGCCGCCGATTCCGAGCTGAATGCCCGGGTGGTGTCGCGGTTCTCGGGTCTGTTCGCAACCGTGCGGACATGGCTGAGTGAGGCCGTCGACCGCGGCGAGGTGCACCGCGATGTCGACCCGGACCGGTTGATTGAGCTCATTGGGGGAGCGACGTTGTTGCGGCTGCTGCTGCGTCCTGACGAGCAGCTCGACGAGGCCTGGGTGGATCAAACCACTGCCATCGTCGTGCACGGTGTGACCCGAGATTTAGGGTCGGCCGGTGATAGCGCGACTTGGCGGCCGCACCCAACAGGCGCGGGATGAGCGGCTGCCCTTAGCCAGCGTCGTCTTCGGGCGGATCGGGGTCTGCGCGCAGGAACTCTTCTGGGTGGTGAGCGTGATTGACGTTGGGTGGCCCCGTGCCGTCGGTCCAGCCAAGTCGCCCACTCTCGGTGACTTCGGTGCGCAGTTCGCCGCGGCTCGCCATGCCATGGTGTGAGCCGCAGCTGAAGAATTGCTTGTCCGCGTCGGTCCGGCCGCCTTTGGCCCAATCCGGCGAATGGTGAACCTCGCAGCGGTAGCCCGGCTGCAGACAGTTGGGATGGGTGCAGCCGCGGTCGCGGGCGTAGCAGATCAGCCTCTGATCGGGCGTGGCGATGCGGCTTTGACGGCCCAGATACAGCGGTCGAGCGGTGTGATTGTCGAATACCGCGAGATAGTGGATCGTCTTGGCGGCCATTCGGATCAAATCTCGCATCGGCAGGCTCGACCCGCCGCCCGTGCGTGCCGGCGCCGGCATCGGGATCGACTTGTCGGCCGAGGCGTGGGCGGCTTGGTCCAGTTCGGCCAGTGTTGTCGTGGCGATCACGGTGACGGGGTGGCCGCGGTGCATACCAAGCTTGCCGGAGGCGATGGCGGTTTCCAGGCCGAGTTTGAACGCGTCGTGGCAACGTTGAGCGGGTGTGCGGTCATCGCGCTCATCCGGATCGCGGTCCTGGCTCTCGGGCTGGTGGCGACCGGGCCGCACCGCCGCTTCGATGGCCTCGAAGAATGCGCGGGCCTCGGGGTCGAGCAGTCCTTTCAGTTGGGACATGCCGTCAGGGCCTTGCGGGCCCAACCGCAGTCCACGCCGGCGGGCGCGATCGTCGTCGTTGAAGTGACCGTCGGGATTGAGGTAGTAGGCGATGCGCTGACCCAGCTTGGTCACGATGCCGGCGTCGACTTCGGCCGCATGCCGCACCAGGCTTTGCTCGGCCTTCGCCGCATCGGTGGGTGAGACGCAAGAGGGCAGTAGATCTACCGCGCGGCACACCGCACGGATGTGGTCCTCGCCGACTATGCCGGATTCCACCGCGGCAGCCAACTCGGCAAGCTCCGGCGGCACGGGCGGGCCGGTCAGCGACCGGCGCGGGCGAATCCGCGCCGCAAGTCGGAAGCGTCGGATGACCTCGCTGGGCGGGAGACGCAAGCGTGCCCACAGCCTCTCGCGCATTGCGGGTATGCACTCCGTGTCGTCGGGTGGGTCCACGATCTCACCGAAGAACCGATACATCAGCCCGCGGTTCGTGCGGTCTTGGATTTCCAACCGCTCGGCCACATCAACGCGGAATGCGTTGCCGACGACGTCCGAAGAGGTATCGCGCAGAACGTCATGGGCAGCGTCGATCGCGTCAAGGGCGGCACTGATCCGCTTCCTTGCCTCGTCGGCACCCACTCGTGAACTCATACTTCGACGCTATGAAGCACCGGTGACAAATCCGGGCCACCCGTCGGCATCAAACAGAAGCTGTGGATGATCGCGTGACTGTGGATAAGTTGACAACTAGGGCAAACGGGCGGCTAACCCCATTTCTGGCGGCGCGGGCGGCCGACGTGCCAGTATGGGGCCAAGCCAGCTGCCGCAACGGCGGCAGGCAACCGGTCGAGTGGTGTAGCAATGCGGGACAAGGCGACGGGTCGCGTGGTCGCGCTGATCGTGCTGCTCATCGTGGTTGCGGCTGCCTTGCATGGATACCTGCCGACCCACGAGCGCCAGCCGCGCCAGCAGGCGACCGGAAATCCGGCGAGCCTTGCGTTCGTCGTCGGGTTGCTCAGTGTGTCACTTGCGATCATGGTCATCGCGCTCATCGCACGGCTGAAGGATCCCCGCATGGCAGCGCCCAGCCACGGAGTACCCGAATCGCTTGGCCGCAGCGGCACGGGACGACCGAGCTGGCGCGTATTGCTGATCGGGCTCGCGGTGATCATCGCCTGGCTACTGATGGTGTTCGTGCTGACACGGTTACTGCACCACGGGATCAGCGGGCAGGTGTCATCAACACAGTCAACCAGCACACCTGCGCCCGGCAAAGACACCGCCCCGCCGCAGCCCCCAGCGGACACAAACGGGAAAGTCCTCGGTTACCTGGGCGCTAGTACGGTGCTGCTGCTCGTAATGCTCCTTGCCGCAACCGTTGTCACCGCGCGCAAGCGGCGGCGGATCGTCACATCCGGCGTCATCACCGATGATGGCAACCGACCTCCCGCCCCGCCGTCGCGCTCCGAATCGCTTGCCCGGGCAGCAGAAAAGGGACTGGCCGAAATTGAGGACCTCAGCCGCGAGCCCCGGGAGGCGATCATCGCATGCTACGTGGCGATGGAGCGTGAACTCGCGCAGATTCCGGGATCGGTTCCCCAGGACTTCGATACCGCGACGGAGGTGCTGGCCCGGGCCGTCGAACACGATGCTTTACATGCTGATAACGCCACCCAACTGGTGGACCTTTTCGCCGAGGCACGGTTTAGTCCGCACGTGATGAACGAACAGCACCGTGAAGTCGCAGTACGAGTTCTGCAGCTAGTGCTCGCCGAACTGTCCCCGGCAGCGGGTGAACGGCCCAGGAGCGTCGCATGAAAAGGGTATTGGCGCTAGGTCTTAGCGGTGTGGTCGGTCTTGAGCTTATTGCCTTGACACTGCATGATCGCCGCTCCGTGCTGTGGGTGTCCGGTGTTGCGGTGGCTCTGGTGTTGCTGAACATCCGCCAGTTCCTGGGGCACGACATCAACCCGGCGCCGGCTGAGCCGAACAGCGACCCCCTCGGGAAGTCACTGGGCAGCTGGCTGTCCCGAGCCGAGAAGATGATCCGGTGGTCCGAATCGACTCGACAGGACTGGGATCGCCACCTGCGCCCGATCCTCGCAGGGCGGTTCGCAATCGCCACCGGTCAACGCCAAGCCAAAGACCCGGCGTCGTTCGACGCCACCGGCCGCATGCTCTTCGGCCCGGAGCTGTGGGCGTGGGTAGATCCGAACAACGTCTCGCGTACTGGCGCCAACGAGCCCGGTCCCGGTCGGGGAGCACTCGAGGACATCCTGCAACGCTTGGAGCAAGTATGACGATGCCGGCTGCGACCACCACCGCGCATTGCGAGGCGGTGCTCGACGAAATCCAGCGTGTGGTGGTGGGGAAGCGGTCGGCGTTGAGGCTGATTCTCACCACTGTCCTGGCTCGTGGCCATGTGCTCATCGAGGATCTTCCCGGCTTGGGCAAAACGCTGATTGCGCGATCGTTCGCATCGGCACTTGGCCTGGAATTCACTCGGGTGCAGTTCACGCCGGATCTGTTGCCGGCGGACCTGCTCGGCTCGACGGTCTACGACATGCAGTCGGGCCGCTTCGAGTTCCGCCGCGGGCCGATCTTCACCAATCTGCTGCTCGCCGACGAGATCAACCGAACGCCGCCCAAGACCCAGGCGGCGTTACTGGAGGCGATGGCCGAGGGCCAAGTGAGTATCGACGGCGAAACCCACCGGTTGCCAACGCCATTCATCGTTCTGGCCACCGACAATCCGATCGAGTACGAGGGCACTTACCCGTTGCCGGAAGCGCAGCTCGATCGATTCGCGATCCGGCTTGAACTTCGATACCTCTCCGAACCGGACGAGGCCTCGATGCTGCGTCGGCGTCTGGACCGCGGTTCGGCAGAGCCGAGGGTGAATCAAGTCGTGGACGCGCACGATCTGGTGGCGATGCGCGAATCAGTCGAGCAGGTGACCGTGCACGACGACATCCTGCACTACGTGGTGTCGCTGGCCACTGCGACCCGCCACCATCCCCAGGTCGCTGTTGGTGCCAGCCCACGGGCGGAGCTCGACCTGGTTCAACTGGCTCGGGCCCGCGCCCTGCTGCTCGGTCGCGACTATGTAATACCCGAAGATGTCAAGGCGCTTGCCACCCCGACGATGGCTCACCGGATCACGTTGCGACCGGAGATGTGGGTGCGGAAGATCCAAGGATCCGATGTCGTGGAGGAGTTGTTGCGGCGGGTACCGGTGCCGCGGGCGCGCGGGGTGACATCATGAGTGGCGATCCGCTGTGACCGAAACCCGCACCACCGACGTCGAATTACGTTGGCGGGCAGCCCCACTGACGCGGTCAATCGCCACCTGCGCCGCAGTAGCGCTTGCCGTCGCCGTGATCGGATCGCGCTGGCAGCTGATCGCGTTCGCCGCGCCGCTGCTTGGTGTGTTGTGCTCGATCAGCTGGCAGCGTCCAGTTCCGAAGGTTCAGGTGCACGCGCAGCCGGCGTCGCATCGATGTTTCGAGACCGAGCACAGCCAGCTGGATGTTTGGGCGTCGACCAAATCCGGCGATCTCACAGGAGAACTCACTGTCTCAGTCGTCAAGGGCATGCGGCTCGACGTTATCGAGCGAACGTCTCGTCAACGGCAATCGGTTACGGCATCGGCCGAACGCTGGGGCCGTTATCCGATCCGGGCCAAAGTCGACGTCATCGCACGCGGCGGATTGCTGGCGGGAACGGCAACGGTCGACGCCGCCGACGTCATCGTGTTTCCCGTGGCCTTACCGCAATCGACGCCGATCCCGCAGACTGAGTTGCTCGACCGCATAGGCACCCATCTCACCCGCCACATCGGCCCGGGTGTCGAGTACGCCGATATCCGAGCGTATGTGCCCGGCGACCAGCTGCGGACGGTCAACTGGCCGGTCAGTGCGCGCCGTGGTCGCCTGCATGTGACGCAGCGATTGACCGACCGTGCCGCTGACGTGGTGGTGCTGGTCGATACGTATCCGCAGGCGGCCGGTCCGGCGACGGAAGCGACCGAGCGGACCGTGCGTGGCGCCGCGCAAATGGTGCAGAGCGCGCTGCGAAGCGGTGATCGCGCCGGGATCGTCGCTCTCGGCGGCCGCCGTCCCCGTTGGCTTGGTGCCGACATCGGGCAGCGGCAGTTCTATCGGGTGCTCGATACTGTGCTTGCTGTAGGCACCGGATTCGAAACCACGACGGGAACACTGGCGCCTCGGGCCGCCGTTCCCGCGGGCGCGATCGTCGTCGCGTTCTCCACGCTGCTTGATACTGAATTCGCGTTGGCGCTGATCGACTTACGCAAACGCGGCCACCTCGTGATAGCTGTCGACGTTCTGCAAGGTTCACCGTTCGCGGGCGATCAGGATCCCATGGTCGCGCGGATGTGGGCATTGCAGCGGTCTGCCAT
>JAFAQO010000653.1 GCA_019246375.1 Mycobacterium sp.
GTGGAGGGTCCGTCGAGGTGCACGACATGTTGTGGGTCGGCGCCAGCGTCATCACCAACGGACCGCGCAACGCCTTCCCGCTGACTGTGCCCGGGTACGGCTCGCCCGCGCAGCGGCTCCGGTTCATCGCCGGCGGTATCGGCATCACCCCGATCCTCCCGATGCTTGGCTACGCCGAATACTTCGGCGTCGACTGGTCGATGATCTACGTCGGTCGCAGCCTCGAAAGCCTGCCGTTCGCGGACGAAGTGGCCCGATTCGGTCCGCGGGTCGAGATCCGGACCGACGATGTACACGGCGTTCCCACAGCGGCCGAACTGTTGAGCGACTGTCCGGACGGCACGGCGGTGTACGCATGCGGTCCCGCGCCGATGCTGACCGCCATTCGCGCCCGGCTGGCCCGCCGCGACAACGTCGAACTGCATTTCGAGCGTTTTGCCGCCCCCCCGGTGCTCGACGGCCAAGAGTTCGCCGTTTCCATTGCGTCGACGGGAGAGACGGTGCGGGTAGGCGCCGACGAGACCTTGCTGTCGGCGCTGCGACGCGCCGGCGTCTCAGCGTCGTATTCCTGCCAGCAGGGCTTCTGCGGAACCTGTCGCACCCGGGTGCTCTCCGGGCACGTCGACCATCGCGACACGCTGTTGACTGAGCCCGAGCGCGCGGATGGCATGATGCTGGTTTGCATCTCCCGCGCCGCCCAAGGCGAGCGGCTCACCCTGGATCTATAGCTGGGCAGCTGCTGCAATTTTCCGCAGTTGCTCAGACACGCCCAATGTCAACCAGCATGCTTACCACACCGGGTTGTGTGCCCCTCGTTCACACTCGCGATTATTGCCAGGGTGTATCTTCGACCGCGTGACGACCACGGATGCCAATGGTGCACACGGGCGAATCGATTCAGCCGGAAACACGATTGCAACGGGTAACGGCACCACGACCCAATTGTCGGTCGGTACGCCACTGAGCTTCGACCCGGGTTATCGCAGCGAGATACACACCGCCGAAGACGCCATCGATGTCGAAACGTATGGCGGCGGTTTCGATCTCACCAGGCGCGCCACCGCTCCGCGGCTGCGAGTGGGGCGCGACAAGTGGTTCAACCTGCTGTGGCTGATTCCGCTCGGGTTCGCCCTACTGGTCGTGGCCGTGGCGATCGGCAAGGGCCTCTACAACATGCCGGCGGTACAGGCGTTTATTCAGCGTTACCCCGGCGCCGATGTGCCCAAAAAGGTCCCCGGTGTCCCGGCCTGGCTCGGGTGGACCCACTTCTTCAATTTGTTCCTGATGATGTTCATCATCAGGAGCGGGATCCAGATTCTTTGTGACCACCCCCGGCTTTACTTCAGCCGCAATGCCACCCCGGGTAAGGACGAGTGGTTACGGGTCGGCCCACCGGTACCCGACGATGAGCTGTGGACCGCCAACGCGGACACCGTCGCGCTGCCTCCCCAATTCGGGCTGCCCGGATTCCGCCACTCAATCGGGCTGGCCCGGTGGTGGCACCTCGGCATCGACGTCTTGTGGCTGCTCAACGGCGCAGTCTTTTATGTCCTGCTGTTCACCACCGGGCAGTGGCGGCACATCGTGCCCACCAGCTGGGACGTCTTCCCCAACGCGGCGTCGGTGGCCATTCAGTACCTGTCGGTGGAGCACTGGCCGGCGGACAACGGATGGGTCGCCTACAACGGCTTGCAGCTGCTGGCGTACTTCACGACCGTCTTCATCGCGGCCCCGGCCGCATTGATCACCGGTCTGGGTATGTCGCCGGCGCTGTCGCAGCGGGTCTACTGGCTCAGCAAGCGGTTGAGCATTCAGCACGCGCGCTCGCTGCACTTCCTGGTGCTGGTCTACTTCTTGTTCTTCATCGTCGTGCACGTCACGCTGGTTTTCGCGACCAGCGCGCTGCGAAACCTCAATCACATGTTCGCCGCACGCGACGACGACAGCTGGATGGGTTTCTGGGTTTTCGCCGCAGCCATGGTGGTGACGGCGATCGCCTGGGTTTGGGCCACCCCGTTCACGATCAAGCACCCGCGCGTAATCCAGCGCGTGGGCTACGCGCTGGTCGGCCCGTTCCAGCGAGTTCTGGAAGGCTTGGACCCGAAGCCCGGCGCCTTCACCGAGAAAGACGTTTCCCCACACCACTGGCGCAACGGCCGCCTGCCCGAGACCGTCGAATACAAAGAGTTGGAGAAGAACGACTTCAAGGATTGGCGGCTACGCGTATACGGGCTCGTCGAGCACCCGATGGAGTTTTCACTCGACGATTTGAAGGCGCTGCCCTACCACGACCAGATCAGCCAGCACTTCTGCATCCAAGCCTGGTCGGGTGTCGCCAAATGGGGCGGGGTACAGATGAAGACGATCATGGACATCGTCAAACCGCTGCCCGAGGCCAAGTGGGTGGTGTTCTATTCGATGGGCCTCGGCGCGACCGGCGGCATCTACTACAACGCGCATCACATTGGCCAGATGGATCACCATATGACGATGCTGGCCTACAAGATGAACGACCAGCCGCTCCCCTACATGCACGGCAAGCCGTTGCGGCTGCGCAACGAGTTGCAGCACGGCTTCAAACTGGTGAAGTGGATCAAGGGGATTGAGTTCGTCGCCGACTACCACGACATCGGTAGCGGTTATGGCGGCTACAGCGAAGACCATAAGTACTTCGGGCGTCACCAGACGCTTTAGCGTCGATCCGTCTCCGGCAGCGGAATACCTTCGCTGGTAGCGAATTCGGCATCGCTTTGCGTTGCCAACC
>JAFAQO010000030.1 GCA_019246375.1 Mycobacterium sp.
ATGCTGATTGGGGCGGCCGCCACCGTCCGGCGCTGGGGAGATCAGCGAGTACGCGTCGACCGATTCGATCCTCGGATGGGCGGTCAGTACCCGGTCTACCCAGGGGTCGTAGCCGCCGCCGTTGTAAACCACTAGCGCAGCGTCTGCCATCGCGGCGTCGTCGACGGCGCTCACCTCATACGTGTGCGGATCGATTGCGCCGTTCGTCAGGATGGACTTCACGGTAACGTGCCCGTCGGCTACTTCTCCGACCACACTGCCCCACGCGTCGGTGGACGCCACCACTTTGGCCGCCTGGGGATGCGGCGCATTGCCGCAGCCCGTCAGCGTGACAAGGTCGACGATCATCGCAGACAGAACAATCGCCACGCTGACCGCCGCCATCCGCACCGTCGGAATTCCCCTCGCCGGCCGCCGCCCGACCAATGGACTAATGACAATCGTTTCCATTTGACTGTAGCGCAGAGAAGCTCGGTATGCGCAAACACATCCGAGTGCCAGGTGGGGTGCCGGTCGTCGAGGTGCTGGACACCGAACTGATCCGGGGGCGCACCGCAGACCCACCGGTGTGAGGCGTCAAACCGTCGGGCGCTCCTCGTCCCCGATCAGCAACCGCACCGCCAAATCCAGTCGCTTGCTGACGTCGGTCGCCGAGGCACGGCGGGTGAGCCACGCCAGGAGGTTGGACAACCACACATCGGAGATCACCCGCGCGATGTGGTACTGATCTTCGCTCGGTTCTCCGTCGCTCATCGCCCGCGCAAACATGGAATCGATGAGCTTTTCGACGTGATCGACCTCTCCTGCTGCGGAGGCGTCTGCGAAGACGTAGGCGCGGGTCATCGCTTCAGTCAGCAGCGGGTTACGTTGCATCGCGCGATTGAGCTTGCTGACCATCAAGTTCAGCCGCTGGTAGGGGGTGCCGCCGCTCATCGCGGATCGGTCCGTCTTGGCGTCGATGCGCTCGAACTCGCGGCCGAGCGCTGATACCAGCAGGTGAACTTTCGACGGGAAGTACCGGTACAGCGTGCCGACCGCCACATCGGCCCGGTCGGCTACCGCCCGCATTTGAACTGCCTCGTATCCGCCCTTCGACGCGATCGCCATCGTGGCGTCCAGGATGCGCTTGCGGCGCTCGCGCTGGGCCTCAGAGCCAAGCTCGGATTCAGCCAATACCGCCACGTTCATGACCTCACGGGGTTGCGAGTCGGACGCGCGGCCCGAGTTGGCGTTCGCTGGCGACGACATATGAGGGGCAGCTCCTTCTTGTTGCGGTCCCGTTGAAAACGATACGCACGCCGGGCGTGGATTTCTCACCTCCGTGCCGCCGGAGAACCGGCGTGTGCTGCTGCGATGGCGTTCGACTTGACTGTCGATGCCTGGCACTATTAGAACACGTTCTAGTCGGGTGACGATACGGATTGCGCAGCAAGCCGAGAGGAACCGGACAATTAACGTCAGGCCTTGACAGCGCCCTTGTTAGTCAAACCGAGGAGTCCATGGTGGCGGCGCCCATCACCGACGAACAGTTCGCGGCGCGTGAGTTGGTGCGCGATTGGGCCGCCGGTTCGGGTGCCACGGCGGCCATCCGCGATGTCGAGCAAGGCAATGCTGAGGCTTGGCGGCCCATTTTCGATGGGTTGTCCGGATTGGGGTTGTTCGGCGTGGCCGTCCCCGAGGAGCACGGTGGCGCAGGCGGCAGCATCGAGGATCTGTGCGCCATGGTCGACGAGGCCGCCAGGGCACTGGTGCCCGGTCCGGTGGCGACCACGGCACTGGTAACGCTGGTGGTCTCCCAGCGTGAGCTGCAAGCTGCGCTGGCATCCGGCGAACGATTCGCCGGGGTCGCGCTCGACGCCGACGTGCGCATCGACACCGCCACCTCGCGGGCATCGGGCACCGCGCGGTGGGTGCTGGGTGCCGCCGCCGGCGGACTGCTGCTGTTGCCGGCCGACGGGAAGTGGCTGCTGGTCGACGGCAACGACGACGGCGTGGTGGTCGAGCCGCTGACGCCCACTGACTTTTCCCGGCCGCTGGCACGGGTGGTGCTGACGTCGGCGCCGGCCACCGTGATGGATGTGTCTACTGAGCGGCTGAGTGATCTGGCCGCCACCGTGCTGGCCGCCGAGGCGGCCGGCGTCACTCGGTGGGCGCTGGACACCGCCGTCGCCTACGCCAAGGTGCGGGAGCAGTTCGGAAAGCCGATCGGCAGCTTCCAGGCGATCAAGCACATCTGCGCCGAGATGCTGTGCCGGGCCGAGCAGGCGGCGGTAGCCGCCGCCGACGCGGCACGTGCGGCCGCCGATCCGGACCACCGCCAGTTGTCGATTGCCGGGGCCATCGCCGCCAGCATCGGCATCGAGGCCGCGAAGGCCAATGTCAAGGACTGCATCCAGGTGCTCGGCGGCATAGGTATCACCTGGGAGCATGACGCGCACCTTTTCCTGCGACGGGCCTATGGTATCGGGCAATTCCTCGGTGGGTCGGCGCGCTGGCTGCGCCGCACCGTCGCACTGACCCGCGACGGCGTCCGCCGTAGCTTGAGCATTGACCTGAGTGACGTCGCTGACCTACGACCCCAAATCGCCGAAGCGGTCGCCACAATCGCCGCGCTGCCCGAGGAGAAACGGCAGGCGGCCCTGGCCGATGCGGGACTGCTGGCACCGCATTGGCCGGCGCCCTACGGACGTGGCGCTGCACCGGCGGAACAGCTGCTGATCGATCAGGAAATGTCTGCGGCAGGCGTCGAACGGCCGGATCTGGTGATCGGTTGGTGGGCCGTGCCGACCATCCTCGAACACGGCACGCCCGAGCAGGTGCAGCGCTTCGTGCCGGCGACAATGCGCGGCGAAATCTTCTGGTGCCAGCTATTTTCCGAACCGGGAGCCGGCTCTGATTTGGCGTCGGTGCGTACCAAGGCGCTGCGAACCGAGGGCGGCTACAAGTTGACCGGGCAGAAGGTGTGGACGTCGTCGGCGCACAGGGCGCAGTGGGGAGTCTGCCTGGCGAGAACGAGCCAAAGCGCTCCAAAACATAAAGGCATCACCTACTTCTTGGTTGACATGAGCTCACCCGGCATCCTGATCCGGCCCCTGCGCGAAATCACCGGCGATGCGCTGTTCAACGAGGTTTTCCTGGAAGAGGTTTTCGTCCCCGACGAGATGGTCGTCGGCGCGGTCAACGACGGCTGGCGACTGGCCCGCACCACACTGGCCAATGAGCGCGTCGCGATGGCCGCCGGCACCGCGCTGGGCAACCCGATGGAGGCGCTACTCGCCGCTGTTGCCGACGTCGAACTCGATGTCGCCCAACGAGACCGGCTCGCACAGTTGATCGTCGCCGCTCAAACCGGCGCGCTGCTGGACCAGCGCATCGCCCAGTTGGCCGTGGGCGGGCAGGATCCTGGCGCGGAGTCCAGTGTGCGCAAGCTGATCGGGGTGCGATACCGGCAGGCGCTGGCCGAATACCGGATGGACATCTCCGAGGGTGCCGGTGTCGTCGACGACCGGTTGGTGCACGACTTCCTCAACACCCGCTGCCTGACGATTGCCGGTGGTACCGAACAGATCCTGCTCACCCTGGCCGCCGAACGGCTGCTCGGCCTGCCGCGCTAGTCAAGCCGTCAGGTAGACACCGCCTGCGCCCAGCTGCTGGGCGAGGTGAGGTTGACCCCGGTGTACACCACCTGGATGTGCGTACAGGTATGCCAGCCGGTTGGTGAAGCGAAGAGTAGTGCTCTGCCGCGACCACCGCCGTAACGCCGTGGCTATTCGTCGTAGGTCACTTCGACCGAATCGGACTCCGGATGCGACTGGCAGGCCAGAATGAGGCCCTCGTCGAGATCCTGCTGCTCGAGCACGTCATTGACTTCCATCGTCACCTTGCCTTTGCGCAAGGTGCAGGCGCAGGCACCACAGTGGCCCTCCCGGCAGGAAAACGGTGCGTCCAGGCCGCGGTCGAGCAGCACGTCGAGCAGCTTGGCGTGGCGCGGCCATGACACGGTGTGCGTTTCACCGTCCAACTTCACCACCGCGGTCGCGGGCGGCTCGTCGCCCTGCGCTTCGATCTTCACCGCGGCGAACGGATCGGTGTCCAGCGACCGGAACACCTCGATGTGGATTCGCTGCGCCGGCACATTCAGTGACTCCAAGGCGTCCCGCACGGCCTGCATGAATGGTCCTGGCCCGCAAATGAAGGCGTCGCGATCGCTGTACGGGGCAGCCAGTTTCGCCAGCGCGGGGGCGCTCGGCAATCCCTGCAGCGACTCCAGCCAATGCACGACGGTCAGCCGGTCCGGATATTTGGCAGCCAAGTCGCGCAAGGAGCCGCCGAAGATCACCGAACGGTCGTCGCGGTTGGCATAGATAAGCACCACCTGCCCGCTGCCCTCGACGAGCGCCGACTTGCAGATCGACATGACCGGGGTGATTCCGCTGCCTGCGGCCAGCAGCAAAAAGTCAGCATCGAGCGTCTTGGGCACAAAGTTGCCCGACGGAGCGAGCACGTGGATCCGCATGCCGGGATGGGCGTGTTCGCACAGCCAGTTCGACCCGTATCCGTCGACGGTCCGTTTGACGGTGACGGTCAGCGCGTCGTCGGTGTACGGCGAGCTGCACAACGAGTAACAGCGGGCTACCGAGCCGGTTCGGTCGCTTGGAATGCGCAGGGTCAGGAACTGGCCGGGCGCGTAGCGCAGCCGCTCCGCTGGTATCTCGGCACCTTCTGGCACCGTGAACACCAGCGACCGCGAGTCCTCGGTCTCGGCGACGACGTCGGCGACCTGCAATTCGAGCACGTGGCTGCCGAGCGGCTCGTCGGGAACTCCGTCCGTCAAGACCTGACCCTCTTCACTCATAACTAGAACAGGTTACAAAAAACCGCCTTGATACCGCTACCAGGCGCAGGAATAGCCTGCTCGACACAAATCGGAACGTGTTCTAGTCTCTGATCTATGTCTGGTAGCCCACTCCTCCTCGGGCCGACAACGGCCCGCATCGTCGTCGGGCTGGTAAGCACTCTGGGAGGAATGCTGTGACGTCCATTCAACAGCGTGACGCGCAATCGGTCCTAGCCGGTATCGCTGATCTGCTTCCGCAGTTGCGGGAGCGCGCTCAGGCGACCGAGGATCTGCGCCGGCTGCCCGAGGAGACCGTCAAGGCGCTCGAGCAGGTCGGTTTCTTCACGCTGCTGCAGCCGGAGCAGTGGGGCGGGCTGCAATGCGACCCGACGCTGTTTTACGAGGCGGCGCGGCGACTGGCCAGTGCCTGCGGTTCGACCGGCTGGGTGGGCTCGATCGTCGGCGTACACAACTGGCATCTGGCGCTGTTCGACCAGAGGGCCCAGGAGGAAGTGTGGGGCGAAGACGCAGGCGTGCGGATCTCGTCGTCGTATGCGCCGATGGGTGCGGGCGAGGTGGTCGACGGAGGTTACCTCGTCAACGGGTCGTGGAACTGGTCGTCCGGATGCGATCACGCCACCTGGACTTTCGTCGGCGGTCCGGTCATTAAGGACGCCCGGCCCGTGGACTTTGGCAGCTTTTTGATTCCGCGCAGCGAGTATGAGATCGAGGACGTCTGGCATGTCGTCGGACTGCGCGGGACGGGCAGCAACACACTTCATGTCAAGAACGTCTTCGTGCCGCGGCACCGGTTCCTGTCGTACAGGGCGATGAACGACCACATTGCCGGGGGGCTGCAGACGAACACCGCACCGGTGTACAAGATGCCATGGGGCACAATGCATCCCACTACCATCACGGCACCCATCGTCGGCATGGCTTACGGAGCCTACGAGGCGCACGTCGAGCATCAAGGCAAACGGGTGCGTGCGGCGTTCGCCGGAGAGAAAGCCAAGGACGACCCGTTCGCCAAGGTCCGCATTGCCGAGGCCGCCAGCGACATCGACGCGGCGTGGCGGCAGCTGATCGGCAACGTGGGCGACGAGTACGCGTTGCTGGCCGCCGACAAAGAGATCCCCTTCGAGCTGCGGGCTCGCGCCCGCCGCGACCAGGTCCGCGCCACCGGACGCGCGATCGCCTCGATCGACCGGCTCTTCGAAGCGTCCGGCGCCACTGCGCTGGCGAATTCGGCGCCGATTCAGCGATTCTGGCGCGACGCCCACGCCGGTCGGGTGCACGCGGCCAACGACCCGGAGCGGGCATATGTGATCTTCGGAAACCAAGAGTTCGGGTTGCCTCCCGGCGACACGATGGTCTGATGCCGCCGGCGACGATGCAGAGCGAAGCGATGAGGAGGAGCGGCGCTTAGTGACCGCGACGGAGGAGTTGACATTCGAGTCGACCTCGCGCTATGCGGAGGTCGACGTCGACGGCCCACTCAAGCTGCACTACCACGAGGCTGGTGCCGGTAATCCGCAGACTGTCGTGCTGCTGCACGGTGGTGGCCCC
>JAFAQO010000036.1 GCA_019246375.1 Mycobacterium sp.
GCGGTAATTTGATGCCCACCCCGGCAAACGAGTACAGGATCAGACCCGAGCAGTCGAAGCCGACGGTGCCGGCGCCCGAGTCGATGCCGCGGCTCGGGCCCGCGGCAGTGCCACCGCCCCACGAGTACGGCACGCCCCGCTGCGACAGACCGCGACGGATGACGTACTCGGAGGCTTGTCGCCCGTAGACCCGCGGTATCCGGCCGTTGGTGAAGCCGTCGTCGTCGGGCTTGAGGATGCCTAGCTTCTGCAGGAATTTCTTCCCCATGTCGGCAGTGACCTGCGACGACGTGGCCGTAATACCCAGCACGGTGTTGATGACCGCGATGGGGTCACCGGGGACGTTGGCGCTGGGCACCGCCGGAAGCGTGGGATCCCATTCCCCATCCCACTGACCGGCCCGGGCGGGCGGCGGCGCGGGCGAACCCGGCCTGTCGGGATCCCAGCGGTCGCCCGACATGGGAGCACCGTGCTGACCCGCGCCGGCGGGTGCCGACCAGTTTCGGGCGGCATCGAGTTTGGCTTGAGCCGCATCACGCTGGGCCGCCAGCCGGCTGACCTCCGCCTGCTGCTCGGTGAAATTGCGCTGGGAGCCCGTAAGCGCCGCCACTGCGGCATCCTGGCTGGACTGTGCCTCAGCCGCGGCCCGATCTGCCTTCTGCTTGGCCAGCCGTGCCGCCGACTCTTTATTCACCTGCTCGGTCCGTGCCCGCTGCAGATTGACCATGACCTGACGCGAGCTGGCGGCCATGGTCCGGCTCGCCGTCGCGGTGGCGATCATGTCGTCCGGGCTGGCCGCGGTCAGATAGCTATCTGAGGGACCGTTGACGTAGGTTGCGGCCGCAAAGGTGTTAAACCGCCGCTGGGCCGCGTTGATCGCGGCGTTGGCGTCCTTGACCGCCTGCCGGCTGACCTCGACGTCGTGCTGCGCGGTCGCAGCGTTGTCCCGCGCGGTTTCGACGTCGACCAGAGCTTTGTTGACACTCTCCTGCTGTGTCTCGATGGCGGCGCGCAGGTCCTGCAGACGTTGGTTCGCCTGCGCGACGTCGGCAATCAGTGCCGCCACTGTGTCGGGTCCGGGATCGGCTGAGGCCAGTCCAGGCGCCAGCCCGGGTGTACACAGCAGCGAGGCGGCGCTCAGCGCCACCGGAATGGCACGCCGGTGAAGGCAGCCTGCCGGTCGGAAACGCGAGCCGCGATGGGTGCGTTTCATTCCACTGAGGTCTCCTCGGCTGAACGCGGACGAATAGCGCGCCAGTCACAGCAAGCGCGGGCTGAACATGAGCAACATGTGCACCGTATGTCACATTTGAACCCATTGAAACTTTTGTCACAAACTACAGGTTTGTAAGTTGAGGGTTCGTAATGGAATAGTGACCTGAGCGGCTGGCGTAGACCGCCACCGAGGGCGTCGGGATCAGACTTCGGCCGGCGAGGTGTCCCGGTCAGGGCCGTCGGCGCGTCTTTCCGCGGCGTCAGTCGTGGTGGCTGAGCGCTTGGCGCGCAGCTGCATGATGCGGGCGCCGATAACCGCGGCCAGGACGCCGATCAGCAACACGATGGTGAATGCGGTCCAGGGAAACTGCGGAGTGGTCAGCTGGTGCACAAAATTCTGCGCGGAAACGACCGTATTGCCTGTCTTGGCGTTGTCTTCCCCAATCTCCAGCGTCGAGCGCGGAAACTTCATGCTGTAGGAACCGACATTTGCGGGGCTGAGCACCAGCACGGTTGCATCCGGGTAGGCAGACCCGATCACGGTGGCGACATCTCTCAGTGGCGGGTCGTTCGGCGGGTTGTGGTCAAGCACCACGATCTTGAGGTTGATGCCCTCTTTTCCGGCTTGACTGACTACCTGACGCAGCTCGGGTACATCGGCGGCCGGGGCGAAGATGCCGTCGGCTGCGACCGCGGCTTTGACGATCGACAGGCACTGGTCTGCAGGGGTCGACAGATCGAGGCCGACGGCGCCGCACACCTCGCGCGGGATGTACAGCGGGGCGTGCGGTGCGGTCACGGACCATGACGGTACGCGATAGCCGCGCGGACGACGATGCGGCCGCGCCGCGGACGAGGAGGAGCCGCGCAATTGGACCCGGCGGACGACGATGCGGCCGCGCCGCGGACGAGGAGGAGCC
>JAFAQO010000042.1 GCA_019246375.1 Mycobacterium sp.
GAGCCGAACCCGAGCTGGATCCCGGTCGGCAACGAGGTCACTCGCCGCATCGCCGCCAAGATCGACGGCGTCGCCGGCGGAACCTGGGGCGAGCTGTTCAACATCCCGCTGACCGCCCACTTCCTGGGCGGCGCGGTTATCGCCGACAGCCCCGAACAGGGCGTTATCGACCCCTATCACCGGGCGTACGGCTACCCGACACTGTCGGTGGTGGACGGTGCGGCCATCTCGGCGAATCTTGGTGTCAACCCGTCGCTTTCGATCACCGCGCAAGCCGAGCGGGCTGCCTCGCTGTGGCCGAACAAGGGGCAGGACGACCTGCGGCCAGGCCAGGGCGAGCCCTATCGTCGGCTGGACCCCATTCCGCCGGAGCACCCGGTGGTACCTGACGACGCCCCCGCGGCGCTGCGCTGGCTGCCCATCGAGCCGATCGCGCCGATCAGTTCGGCTGGCTAGCCGGCAACCGCCTCGAGCGGGGCGCCGCTGATCGACCGGCTCCGCTGCCCGTGCACATCGACGGGTATATCGCCCATCAGTGTGACGCGGTGCATCAGCCGCGGCTGGTTGTCGTAGTCGTCGATTGCGCGGTGCTGGGTTGCCCGGTTGTCCCAGATGGCGACGTCACCCGGCTCCCAGTTCCAGCGGACGGTGTTCTCGGGCTGAGTGATTCGCCGTTGCAGCAATTCGAATAGCACGCTCGATTCATGGTTGTCCAGGCCGACGAACCCCCGCACGAAATCACCGGCCAGCAGGGTGCGTTCACCGGTTTCCGGATGCACCCGCACCACGGGATGCTCGGTCCGGAAGTCGGGTTTTTCGAAGGCCTCCCGGAACGCGCGCTGTTGGCTGGTCCCGAGGTCGGTCGGAGCGACATAGTCGTAGCGGTTGCTGTGCACCGCCCAAAGATTGTCGACGAGGTGCTTGAGCGGTTCGGGCAGCGCGGTGTACGCGGCTGCGGTCGAGGCCCACAGCGTCGATCCACCATAGCTGGGCAAGGTGACGGCGCGCAGGATCGATGCCGCCGGATAATTCGCGACAAACGTGACGTCGGTATGCCAACGTGTCGCTTTGCCGTATTCCGAGTTGATCGGGGTAATCGTCGGTGTGCTACCGGTGAGATACTTGGCGGCCGGGTGACCGATCGGAGTGCCCAGCAGGCTGGCGAACGCCAGCTGCGCGCCATCGTCGAGATGATGCTGGCCCCGGAAGAAGATCACCTTGTGGCGCAGCAGCGCTCGATAAATTTCGGCGACGGTGTCCGGTTCGAGGTCACCGCCGAGCCTTGCTCCGTCGAGCTGCGCGCCGATGCGGCTGCCAAGCTTGGTCACCGTCAGCTTGGCTGGTAAGGGATCAGCCGACATTGTTGCCATTGTCGTTCCTTAGGTGAAGCCTGCCATAACCGGCCGGCTGTCTTTTATGTAGTCGTCTGACTACATTGATTGTACGTTAGTGTAGTCGCATGACTACGCACTCGGCAACCCGCAAGCGCGACGAGATGCCCATCGGCCGGGAAGAGGTGGCGGCGGCGATTCTGGCAGCGGCTGCCGACCTGTTCGCCGAGCGTGGTCCGGCCGCGACATCCATCCGCGACATTGCAGCACGGTCGAAGGTCAACCATGGGCTGGTGTTTCGTCATTTCGGCACCAAGGAGCAGTTGGTCGGCGCGGTGCTTGACCATCTTGGCATGAGTCTGACCGCACTGCTGGAGACCGGGGCGCCGGCCGAGCAGGTTGAACTGGCCGTCGACCGGCAGATGCGGGTCATGGCCCGGACACTGCTCGACGGCTATCCGGCCGGACAGTTGCAGAAGCGTTTCCCGAACGTGTGGTGGCTGCTGAACCGGGTGCGGCCGCGACACGACAGCGATCTCAGCGCGCGCTTGGCCGTCGCCAACGCTGTCGCCCTGCAAATGGGCTGGCGACTGTTCGAGCCGCTGCTGCGCGCGTCCGCTGGCCTCGACGAGTTGACCGACGCGGACTTGTGGCAGGCCGTGGGCGTTGAGACGGCGCGCATCGTCGAACCGCACTGAGTGCGGATGCGCCCGCCGATTAACTCGGCTGGCTGACCGGAAACTTCTTCGACGCCAAGGCCCGCCGGTGCGCCGGCTCGCGCCCCGGGGGCTGCGACGGTGGCGGCAGCAGCGGCTCACGGTGCCGTACCGGAACGGTCGTCGGCTCTTCCGTGCTGAGCTCGAGATCTTCGCCGGCGTGCCGGATCGTCAGCTTCTCGCCGTCGGGTCCGTCCCGCAGTGTGTAGGTGACGTCGTCGTGGGTGGCGCACACCGTCAGCCGGAATCCTTGCCAGCGCAACCGGAAGCGCAAGCACGCGAAGGCGTCGGGCAGCTGTGGGTCGAGCGACAGTATGCCCTCGTCGTCGCGCAGGCCACCGAAGCCGGCGACCAGCGCTGTCCATGCTCCGGCTAGCGACGCCATGTGCAACCCGTCACGGCTGTTGTTGTGCAAGTCGCGCAGATCGATAAGCGCGGCCTCATAGGTGTAGTCGTGAGCCAGCTCCAAGTGTCCGACCTCGGCGCACATCACCGCCTGCGTGCAGGCCGACAGCGACGAGTCGCGCACCGTGCGCCGCTCGTAGTAGTCGACATTGTGAGCCTTCTGTTCGGGTGTGAACGCGTGGCTTTGCCACTGCATCGCCAACACCAGGTCGGCCTGCTTGATCACCTGCGACGGGTAAAGCCGCACATAGGGTTCATGCAGCAACAGCGGATACGTTGCTTTTGTTTCGAAGTCCCACTCCGCAAAGGTGGTGAAGCCTTCACACTGCGGGTGCACGCCCAGTTCTTCGTCGTACGGGATGTGCGCGGCGTTGGCCGCATCGCGCCAGGCGGCGGTCTCCTCGGTACTGACACCCATCCCGCGTGCCTTCTCCGGGTGGCGGGTGCATGCCTCGGCGGCTACCCGCAGATTGTGCGCCGCCATCAGATTCGTGAAGGTGTTGTCGCGCACAATCGCGGTGTATTCGTCGGGACCGGTGACCCCGTCGAGGTGCCAAACACCGTGCCGGTCGTGATGTCCGAGTGAGTGCCAGAGCCGGGCGGTTTCGATCAGCACCTCGAGCCCGTACTGCTCCTCCAGTGACTGGTCGCCGGTGACGAGGCGGTACCGTTCGAACGCCATCGCGATATCGGCGTTGATGTGAAAGGCTGCCGTGCCGGCTGGCCAGTAGCCCGAGCACTCCTGGCCGCGGATCGTGCGCCAGGGAAATGCCGCGCCGTCCAGGCGGAGTTCGGCCGCACGCTCCTTGGCCAGGTCGAGGGTCGACGCCCGCCAGCGCAGCGCGTCGGCGGCCGCATACGGTGCGGTGTAGGTCAGGACGGGAAGAACGAATCCCTCGGTGTCCCAAAAGGCGTGGCCGTCATACCCGCTGCCGGTCAGTCCCTTGCCCGCAATCGCGCGAACTTCGGCGCGCGCGCTCGCCTGCAGCAGGTGAAACAGCCCGAACCGCACCGCCTGTTGGACCACCGGGTCGCCATCGACCTCGACGTCTGCGCAATCCCAGAAGTCGTCGAGGTATTCGCGCTGTCCGTCCAGCAGGCCCTGCCATCCGCAGTAGCGCGCGCCGGTGATTGCGCCCGCGGCCTGGTCGCGCAGCGCGGGGCGCGAGCGCAGACTCGACCACCCGTACGCCAGGTACTTGACGATGCGCAATTTCTGCCCCGGTCGAAGTCCGCAGATCACGGTGGTGCGGGCCAAATCGGGACGCGCTTCGGTGTTGACCTCGACTCGCCCGGGGACGTCGATCTCGTGGTCCATCGCGGCGGCCATCATCAATCCGCTGGCCCGCGTCCGGTGCATCAGCATGGCTCGCTCGCCGGTGCTCTCGTGGTCTACGGCCTCCAGCGGTTCGTCCAGCACGGCCGCCACCCGCGGATCGTCGGACGTCTGCGGCTGGTCCTCGTTGGCGACGAGTTCGGACTGCAGGGTCACCCGGACGAATTCGTCGATCGCCTCGACAATGTATTCGATGGCCGCGACGCTGCGCTGGGCCAGCGACACCAGCCGGGTCGACACCACTTTCACCTGCTTGCCCGCGGGGGATCTCCAGTGCGCATGGCGGGTCAGCGTTCCGGCCCGCAAGTCGAGACACCGCTCGTGCTGGATCAGATCGCCATAGCGGACGTCGAACGGCTCGTCGTCGACCAGCAGCCGGATGATCTTGCCGTTGGTGACGTCGACGACGGTCTGACCGGCCTCCGGATACCCGAACCCGGCCTCCGCATACGGGAGCGGCCGGACTTCGTAAAAGGAGTTGAGGTAGGTACCGGGCAGGCCGTGCGGCTCGCCCTCTTCGAGGTTGCCGCGCAGCCCGATGTGGCCGTTGGACAGGGCGAACAGCGACTCAGATTGCGCCAATATGTTCAATTCGAGCTGCGTTTCGCGCACCTGCCAGGGCTCGATGGGGAAAGCTTCCTCAGTGATCATGAATCGCGCTCCAACAGCTCGGCCAGGTCGGTGACCACGACATCGGCACCGTTGCGGCGCAACTCATCGCCATGGCCGAGCCGGTCGACGCCGACCACGAAACCGAAGTTGCCGGCCCGACCGGCCTCCACACCGGAGATGGCGTCCTCGAACACCGCCGCCGCGCCGGGTTCGACGTCGAGCAGCTCCGCTGCCCGCAAGAACGAGTCGGGGGCGGGTTTGCCCTCGAGGTGTTCCTCGCGCAGCGTCACTCCGTCGACCCGCTGTTGGACAAACTGCTCGATACCGGCGACCTGGAGCACGTCGCGGGTGTTGGCGCTGGAGGAGACGACGGCCACCGCGAGCCCCGCCTCAGCGACCGCTTCCAGATACCGTCGCGACCCGTCGAACACCTTGACACCATTCTCATGCAGGGTCTTCTGGAACGCATCGTTTTTGCGGGTGCCCAGGCCGTACACGGTTTCCTTGTCCGGGGGATCGTCGGGGTCCCCTTCGGGCAGTTCGATGCCCCGGCTTTCCAGAAACGACCGGACGCCGTCCTCACGTGGCTTGCCGTCCACGTATTCCCGGTATTCCTTGTCCGGATCGAACGGGACGAACTCGTCGCCGGTGCGCTCGGCGCGCTGGCGAAGGTAATCGTCGAACATATCCGTCCAGGCCTTGGTGTGCACGCTCGCGGTGTCGGTGAGCACACCGTCGAGGTCGAACAGACAGGCGTGCACACCATCCGGCAGACCCAGCACAGCGGACCTCGCTTTCGGCTCACAACAGTTCTCGGTAACCACTTCACCATGACTGCGGCGTCGCCGACGGCACTTTCGTGCTCACCATCGGGTTTTCGTCGCCGCAGGCGACCTCCACTCACGGGCGCGCCGGACCCAGCACCCCACATGCCGATAGCTGAAGCGTGGAGATCAACCGCGGTGCGAGTACGCCGCCGTCGGTCGAATCAGCACTGGCGCCATGCGGCAGCGCGGCGCTAGTGCGTTGGCTTCATCGCGGAAACTACCTGATTGCCCGTGCGACGCCTTGGATGGCTCGGAGTCGTCCATCGGCGAGGGCACGAGTGAGGTTCTTGGCTTTCTGCGCAAAGTGGGTGACGAAGGTGTGCAGACCCAGCGGGTTGGGCGGCAGTGTCAAAAACGTCTGCATCATCGCGGTCGCCTGGTCGGTGAGATCGTTCCAGTGGTCGATCGCGAACCCTGCGGACGCGACGACAGCGCGCAACTGGTCGGAAGTGATCAGATGGCTCCCTGTGGGTTCGTCGGCCCATGGCAGCGGAAAGTCGAGTTGGCCGTGCTCGCCAGTAGCGATGTCCCACACCGCGAGTCGGCCCCCGGGAACGGTTACCCTGCGGGCTTCCTGGTAAAGGCGGACCTTATCGGCCACGTTCATCTGAACGTGCTGGCTGAACACGACCTCGAAGGTGGCGTCGGCGAAGGGAAGTTCGGTGACGTCTGCTTGTCGGACGGAAATCAGCTCCTCCAACCCGACAAGTCGATTCAGCCAACGGCTGGTTTCGCAGTACTCCTCGGTCAGATCGACGGCGGTCACCCGGCAACGACACTGGGCGGCGAGGAAGCGGGCAGTGCCGCCGATACCACTTCCCGCGTCGAGCACCTTGCTCTCGCTTGTGATACCGACCAGGTCCACAAGTTGCGTTGTGGCATAGCGACCCATGGTGTGGAAATCCTCGAGCAGGTTAAGCTCCGCGGGCCGCAGGTGGTCGAGGTCCTTTCCGGCGGCAATGAGGGCCTGCTCAATGATCGCGCGGGCTAAGCCAGTCGAGTACTGGGCATGGATCTGGGTGTCGTTCATGTCTGCTCTTTTGTGCTATGCCGATACGTCGAACGAGTCGGCTGGGGCGGTGTGCTCGCTCCGCCAGACGGCGGACTGGCCGGACAGCAGCGGATGCGCGGGCTGTGGATGCTGCTGTTGCCGGTCGAACCTGTCCAAGCGGTGCATCGGTACCAGCCCTGTCAACAGGAACTGCGAGATTTGGCGGATGAGATTGCTTGCGGTGCGCCGTGTTTCCGCCCCGGTGGCGTAGCGGCGCGCGATTGTCAGGAAGTCTTCGGGTTCGACGCCGGCGACATCACGGACATGAGTTGTCGGGCCACCGAATTCCCAGGTTCCCAATGGGTATTCGGGCAGATAGTGGCGCAAACTGGATTCGAAGAACAGGTCGACTCCGAG
>JAFAQO010000052.1 GCA_019246375.1 Mycobacterium sp.
GGCGGCTGCTTTCAATGGCGGACCGGAAGGCCAAAGTGGAAGGGATCCCGGACACCGAATCAGCGGTCACGCCAGATCTGCTGGAGGATGCCTAGCCGGGTCACGGCAGCAGCGGCAACTGCCACAGGGGCGTGTTCGGTTTGAGCAGCCACAGGCGGACCGCGGTCAGCCGCATAATCCGAAAGGTGCCGGTGATGAGCAGGACTGCCAGTGGCAAGTTGCCTAGGGCGACGGTCAACACCGAGATCCAGACGTCGTTGGGACCGGCGGTCAAAAGGTCGAACCACGCATCGCAGATCAGCAACAGCGCGGTGCCGAATGCAGCAAGCAGCAGTAGTTGTCGGCGCAGTATGCCCAATACGATTGTCGCTGCCATGAAGGCGAGTAGCAGCAGGTCGAAGCCGATCCAGGTCGCCGGCCAGTCGTGCACCAAGTAGTCTCTGGGCAGTGCGATCGCGAGGTAGACGATCCACGGGATCAATACGATCGTGCCGCCGATCATAAAGCTCAGCCACGCGCGATGTAACTTGATCGCCTGCTCGGCCGGCAGTAGCTCAGCGATGGGCCTCTTGAGTCGATCTATCAGCTCACGCCGCTCAGCCGGAGACATCGCAGTGATCTGGTCATCGGATAGCACTTGCATACTTTCTCGATACCACCGTTGCTGAGCGGTACGGTACTGGTCTGTACTGGCGTAACGGTTCTATGGTGGGCGCTGTGACCCAGATCGCCGATCGCGCCGCCGAGCCCTCACCGTGGTCGCCCCGGGAGACCGAGTTGCTGGCGGTGACGTTGCGGCTGCTGCAGCAACACGGATATGACCGGTTGACGGTGGATGCGGTCGCGACCACCGCCCGCGCCAGTAAGGCCACGGTGTACCGGCGCTGGCCGTCGAAAGCCGAGTTGGTGTTGGCCGCGTTCATCGAGGGCGTCCGCCAGGTCGCGGTCCCGCCCGATACCGGCACGCTGCGTGGCGATTTGCTGCAACTGGGCAAGGTGGTATGCGGGCAGGCCCGGCAGCACGCCAGCACCATCCGCGCGGTGCTCGTGGAGGTGTCGCGCAATCCGGCGCTCAACGACGCCATGCAGCACCAGTTCGTCGACCAGCGGAAGGCCTTGATCCAGTACGTCCTGCAGCAGGCCGTCGACCGTGGTGAGATCGACGGCGCCGCCATCAGCGATGAACTGTGGGACCTGCTGCCCGGCTACCTGGTATTCCGGTCCCTTATGCCCAGCCGGCCGCCCACCTTTCAGACCGTGCAAGTCCTCGTTGACGAGGTCATCATCCCCAGCCTCACCCGCCCCGGGCTGTACAGCGCGTAATGCCACACGACTACCGACCCGGGTACCTCGTTAACCCTGCCTGCACGGGGGCGCACTCCGCTATCTCTTGTTGTGTCCGGTCCCGTACCGTACTGTTATAGCGTCTTCCCTGCTTGCAGCGCAGGAAGAATGACGTCGCGGAAGCGATCGTGCGCCGGTTATCGAAAGGCTAACGGGTGAACGGCATTCCACTTACGCGCTTGGTCAGGCGCGGCGGCTGGATGGTCCTGGTCGCTGTGGTGGTGGTGGCGCTCGCAGGCTTCGCTGTCTATCGGCTACACGGCATCTTCGGCTCTCACAACAAAACTTCGGCTGCCAGCGGCGTCTCGAACGAGATCACTCCGTTCAACCCCAAGCAGGTGATCTATGAGGTCTTCGGTGTCCCTGGCGCCACGGCGACCATCAATTACCAAGACGTCCATGCTGCGCCGCAGCGAGTCGACAACGCCCCTTTGCCGTGGTCGTACACGATCACGACGACAGATCCCGCGGTGATCGCCAACCTGGTGGCGCAAGGCGACGGCAGCACACTGGGCTGCCGCATCATCGTCAACGGTGTCGTCAAAGACGAAAGGACCGTCAACGAAGTGAACGCCTACACGTTCTGCCTGGACAAGTCCGGATGAGTAAGCAGCACACTCGTCGGCCTTTCGTGGCGCACACTATCCGCCGGCTTGCCGTGCCAATTTTGCTCTTCTGGCTGGCCCTGGCTGCCATACCGAATATTCTCGTGCCGCAATTGGAGGAGGTCGGACGAGAGCATAACGTAGGGCTGAGCTCACCCGACGCGCCGTCGTATCAGGCGTTCAAACACATCGGCAAAGTTTTCCACGAGTTTGATACCGACAGTTCGGCCATGGTTGTCCTGGAAGGTGACAAGCCGCTCGGCGCCGACGCCCATCGGTTTTACGACACCTTGATCCACAAACTCGAGCAGGACAAAAAGCACGTCCAGCACGTCCAGGACTTCTGGGGGGATACGCTCACGGCGGCCGCCTCGCAGAGCAACGACGGCAAGGCCGCATATGTCCAGGTGTTTCTTACCGGTAACCAAGGCGAGGCGCAAGCCAACGAGTCCGTCGATGCTATTCGCGACCTTGTTGAACACATGCAGCCGCCGCCGGGCGTCAAGGCCTATGTCACCGGTGCGGCGCCGCTCATCGCGGATCAGTTCGAACAGGGCAGCAAAGGTACCGCAAAAGTCACCGCGATAACCGTCGTGGTGATCGCGGTGATGCTGTTTTTTGTCTATCGGTCTGTCGTCACCACGATCCTCGTGCTTCTCACGGTCTTGATTGAAATGGCTGCGGCCCGTGGATTCGTGGCCTTTCTGGGAAACTCTGGGATAATCGGGCTGTCGACGTACTCGACTAATTTGCTCACGTTACTGGTCATCGCCGCCGGAACGGACTACGCAATTTTTTTCGTCGGCCGTTATCAAGAAGCGCGCGCAGCCGAAGAAGACCGGGAAACCGCCTTCCATACCATGTTTCATGGGACAGCTCACGTAGTCTTGGGATCAGGCCTGACCGTCGCGAGCGCGGTATATTGTCTCAGCTTCACCAGGCTGCCGTATTTTCAGAGCCTGGGCCTTCCCGCTGCGATAGGCATCCTGGTTGCGCTGGTGGCCTCGCTCACCCTGGGGCCGGCCATCCTCACCATTGGCAGTGTCTTCGGTCTCTTCGACCCCAAGCGCGCAATGCAGACACGCGGATGGCGGCGGATCGGCACCGCCATCGTCCGTTGGCCCGGGCCCATTCTTGCGGTAGCGACCGCGGTCGCCCTTGTCGGCCTGCTCGCCCTGCCGGGATATAAGACGAGTTACGACACTCGCCCCTACCTGCCCGCCACTGCCCCGGCCAATGTCGGCTACACGGCCGCCGAGCGGCACTTTTCGCGGGCTCGGTTGGAGCCCGAATTACTGATGATCCAGACCGACCACGATATGCGTAATCCGGCCGACATGCTCGTTTTGGAAAGGGTGGCCAAAGGGGTGTTCCACGTACCCGGTATCGCCCAGGTGCAGTCTATAACCAGGCCGCTGGGAACCCCGCTCGACCACAGCTCGATACCGTTTCAGATCAGCCAGCAAAGCGTCGGCCAGGTCCAGAACCTCAAATACCAGCTGGATCGTGCACGAGACTTGCTGACACAGGCCGCCGAGCTGAACAAAACGATAGGCATTTTGCAGCAACAGTACGCCCTTCAGCAGCAGCTCGCCGCCGCTACCCACGACGAGACCCAAAAATTCCACGAAACTCTCGCTCTGATCTCCGATGTGCGTGATAAGCTCGCGAATTTCGACGACTTCTTTCGGCCAATTCACAGCTATTTCTATTGGGAAACGCACTGCTACGATATCCCCGTCTGCTTTGCTCTGAGAAACACCTTTGAAGCACTCGACAGCGTTGACCAGCTCACCCAGAAATTCCAAGACCTCACGACAAGCTTGGATAAGTTGGATGCGATCCAGCCGCAACTAGTGGGGCTGATACCACCCCAGATCGCCAGCCAGGAGACCAACCTGGAACTGACGCTGAAAAACTACGCAACAAACTCAGGAATCAGTAAGCAATCAGCCACGGCGAACGACAACCCGGCTGCGCTGGGTCAAGCCTTTGACAAATCCAAAAACGATGATTCCTTCTACTTGCCTCCCGAGGTTTTCGACAACCCCGATTTCAAGCGCGGGCTGAAATTATTCCTCTCGCCCGACGGCAAGGCGGCTCGCATGATCATCACCCACGAAGGCGATCCCGCGACCCCTGAAAGCATCTCACATATCGACCCGATCAAGCACGCAGCGCACGAGGCCGTCAAGGGCACCCCCATGGCGGGCGCCAATTTCTATCTCGGCGGCACCGCAGCGACTTATAAGGATATCCAAGACATGGCCAAGTACGATCTGATGATCGCCGGAATCGCCTCGCTGAGCCTGATTTTGCTGATCATGATGATCATTACGCGAAGCCTGGTTGCCGCGATCGTCATTGTGGGTACGGTAGCGCTGTCGTTGGGTGCCTCTTTCGGGCTGTCCGTGCTCGTCTGGCAGTACATTCTCGGTATTCAATTGTATTGGGTCGTGCTTGCGCTGGCCGTCATTCTGCTCTTAGCGGTGGGATCGGACTATAACCTGCTGCTGATCTCCCGGTTCAAGGAGGAGATCGCCGCCGGATTGAAGACCGGCTTCATTCGTGCGATGGCCGGCTCCGGCTCGGTGGTGACCTCTGCCGGCCTGGTATTCGCTGTCACCATGTGCACTTTCGTGTTCAGCGGTTTACAGGTTCTTGGTCAGATCGGGACCACCATCGGCCTTGGGCTGCTGTTCGACACGCTGATTGTGCGCTCGTTCATGACGCCGTCGATCGCGACGCTTCTCGGGCGCTGGTTCTGGTGGCCGCAGCGAGTCCGCCCGCGCCCGGCCAGTCAGATGCTTCGGCCCTACGGACCACGCCCCGCGGTTCGTCAACTGCTCCTGTGGGAGGACGGGGACGAAGTGGTGGCGTCCGAATCGCCTTCAGAATCTCGGTAGTTTCGGCGGGAACACTCGCCGCCGCACGGTCGTGCTCGCCTCGAAAGGCACGGCCATGCCGCGCAGTCGAGCGTCACGACGTAAGCCAATCTGCCGGGGCACCGGGAGTCCCACTCATTTGGTGCGCATGTGCAGCCATTCTCGCGCAAACTGGCTACAGACGGTTCAAGGCCACAGATAAGGGGCGCAAGGTGGCCGAAGTTGGTGGCGGGCCCATTTCGGTTATCGCCCGACAGATGGACATGATTCGCGACGACTTCATCGCTGACTTGTTCGACGAGATGAAAGTGAAGATTCGGGGGCTGAATCACGACACCCGAATGATGAACTTGTGGCGGGCAAGCCTCACCGAGAACATCGTGACGGCGATTCAGTACCTGGATCGGGATGCGCCCCCAACAGCCTCGTTAGAGGCCCCGGCGGCTGCGTTGGCATACGCGCGTGCGTCAGCGCAGCGCGATGTTCCATTATCGGCATTGGTCCGCGCGCACCGGATCGGGCACGCGCGGTTCTTAGAAGTGGCGATGCAGTACGTATCGTTACTGGATCCCGCTCAGCGGGTGCCGACGATCGTCGAGTTGGTGAATCGCTCGGCCCATTTTGTTGACGTGGTGGCCGACCAGTTAATCGTTGCGTACGAGCAGGAGCACGATCGCTGGGTGAGCCGCCGAAGTGGCCTGCAACAGCGGTGGGTCGGCGAGGTACTCGCCGGTGGACCAGTTGATGTTCAGCGGGCCGAAAAGGCGTTGCGCTATCGGTTGGACGGTCTGCATCTCGCGGCAGTGTTGTGGGTGGATGCAGCGGTGGCTACCCGTGACGTGGTGGCGTTGTTCGATCAGGCGCGCTCCTTAGTGGCCGCGGAGCTAGGCGCAGTCGGGCGTTCGTTGATGGTGCCGAGCGATGAGCGCGAGGCGCGGCTGTGGTTTTCGGTCCGGAC
>JAFAQO010000078.1 GCA_019246375.1 Mycobacterium sp.
GGCGGCTGCATCCCTCCTCCCCCGGGCTATTTCGAGCGGGTCCGGCAGATCTGCGACGAATACGACGTGCTGCTGGTCTCCGACGAAGTGATCTGCGCATACGGCCGAATCGGCTCGATGTTCGCCTGCGACGACTTCGGCTACGTACCCGACATGATCACCTGCGCCAAGGGCCTGACGTCTGGCTACTCGCCGATCGGCGCGATGATCGCCAGCGAGAAGTTGTTCGAGCCGTTCAACGACGGTACGACGACCTTCCCGCACGGCTACACCTTCGGCGGTCACCCGGTGTCGGCGGCTGTTGCGTTGGCCAACCTCGACATCTTCGAACGGGAAAGTCTCAACGAGCGCGTCAAACACCACGCGCCCGGGTTTCGCGCCACCGTCGAGGCGTTGTATGACCTGCCCATCGTCGGGGATGTCCGCGGCGAGGGCTACTTCTACTCCATCGAACTGGTCAAGGACAAGGCGAGCCGGCAGACCTTCACCGCCGATGAGCGCCGGCGGCTGTTGCCCGAGCTGTCGGCGGCGCTCTACGACGCGGGGCTGTACTGCCGCATCGACGACCGCGGCGATCCGGTGATCCAGTTGGCGCCGCCGTTGATCAGCGGCCAGCGCGAGTTCGACGAGATCGTGTCCATCGTGCGTAGTGTGCTGACGGACGCGTCGGCACGGATCTAGCTCGATTGTCAGGAGGTCGCCGATGACCAAGCCGCGCATCGACCCGGTCCGCTGGCAACCACCGCCGTCGCGCCCACTGCCTGAACCCGACTTGACTGCAACCCTGAGCGTGGTGCCGCTGCCGGGAAACGCCCCGGAGGACGTGGTCGCCGACGCCAACGGCAACATCTGGACCGGCGTCGACGACGGACGCATCATCCGGATCGCGGCCGACAGCGGCGCACCGCAGGTGATTGCGAACACCGGCGGGCGGCCGCTGGGTTTGGCGGTCGGCCACGACGGCCGTCTGCTGATCTGCGACAGCCACCGCGGGTTGCTGCGCCTGAACCCGAGCGCGGGGGAACTGGAGACTTTGGTCGCCGAAGTCGCCGGCCGACCGCTGACATTCTGCTCCAATGTCGTCGAATCGTCAGACGGCACAATCTTTTTCACTGAGTCGACAGACCACTTCACTTACGAGTACTACAAGGGTGCGGTGATCGAAGCCCGCGCCACCGGGTCGCTGTTTCGCCGTGATACCGACGGCACGGTAAGCGTGCTGGCGTCGGGCTTGCAGTTCGCCAACGGGGTCACGCTGACGGCCGACGAGTCGGCGGTGGTGTTCGCCGAGACCACCGGGTGCCGACTGTCCAAGTACTGGCTCACCGGAGCGCAGGCCGGCTCGGTCACCACACTGGTGTCGCACTTACCCGGCTATCCCGACAACATCTCCACTGGGCGCGGCGGCAGGATCTGGGTGGCCATGGTGTCCGACCGCAACCCGGTCGGCGAATGGCTGAGCCCGCGCGCACCGGTTATCCGCAAACTGCTCTGGCGGCTGCCGTACCGGTGGCTGCCCAACCCGAAAGCTGTGGTGTGGGTGATCGCATTCGACCCCGACGACGGCCGGCTGCTGACCCAACTGCGCACCACGCACCAAGCCTTCGCGCTGGCCACCGGAGTGGTGCAGACCGAGGACCGACTGTGGCTGGGCTGCATCGGCGCACCCGCCGTCGCCTACCTCAGTCTGCAACTTAAGTAACACTAGTAACACCAGTCAAGCGCGGCTTTCCGGAATCGCGGCGCCGATCGTCTACTCTGCACAGACGATGGCCTTCTTACGCTCCGTATCATGCCTGGCGGGCGCCGTTTTCCTGATTGCGGCGCCCGCGGTGGCGCGGCTGCCGTCCGCGGTCGCAGAACCCAATGCCGCGTCTGGACCGCCGGCATGCCCGTACAAGGTGTCGACGCCGCCTGCGGTCGACTCGTCGGAAGTCCCCACCGCCGGTGATCCACCGCTGCCCCTACCGGTGCCCCCGAGCCCGGTCGGCGGCAACGCGTTGGGCGGCTGCGGCGTCGTCACCGCACCGGGAACACCGCCTGTGCCGGGCGACGTCTCGGCCGAGGCCTGGTTGGTGGCCGACATCGACAGCGGCGCCGTCATCGCCGCCAAGGATCCACACGGCCGCCACCGCCCGGCCAGCGTCATCAAGGTGCTGGTCGCCATGGCGTCGCTCAATGAGCTGAACCTCAACAAGACGGTGGCCGGCACCGCCGAGGACGCCGCCGCCGAAGGGACCAAGGTCGGTGTCGCCCCCGAGGGCACCTACACCGTCAATCAGCTACTGCACGGGCTGCTCATGCATTCCGGCAACGACGCGGCCCACGCGCTCGCTATGCAGCTCGGCGGGATGCAGGTCGGGTTAGAGAAGATCAATGTGCTGGCCGGCAAACTCGGCGGGCGCGACACCCGGGCCGCGACACCGTCCGGACTCGACGGACCCGGCATGAGCACCTCGGCCTATGACATCGGCCTGTTCTACCGGTACGGCTGGCAGAACCACACCTTCGCCGACATTGTCGCGACCAAGACCTTCGATTTTCCGGGACACGGCAATAACCCCGGCTACCAGCTGGAAAACGACAACCAACTGCTCTACCACTATCCCGGCGCGCTCGGCGGCAAGACCGGCTACACCGACGACGCGGGGCAGACCTTCGTCGGCGCGGCCGATCACGACGGGCGCCGACTGATTGCGGTGCTGCTGCACGGCACCCGTCAGCCGATTGCCCCCTGGGAGCAGGCCGCACATCTGCTGGATTACGGGTTCGCCACCCCGCCGGGCACCCGGGTCGGAACGCTGATCGAACCCGATCCCGCGCTGGTCGCGGCCAACGCTCCCGTCGATTCCGCCGGGTCACAAGGCAATAGCCTGCGGGCTGCCGCGATTGTGCCGCCCGCCGATGCGTTGCCGATCCGCGTCGGGGTTGCGGTGATCGGCACGGTCATCGTGTTCGGGTTGATCATGGTTGCGCGCTCGGTGAACCGTCGGCCGCAGAACTAGGCCGCTAATCGGCACTGCGAGACCAGGCCGGTCAGCGCCTACGGCTATAAACACGATATGAGCCGTAACCGCAGAGCATTGGCCGTAGGCCTGACCGCGGCCACTGTTGGTGTCATCTACGGCTATGACCTGTCCAACATCGCCGGCGCACTGCTTTTCCTCACCAGTCAGTTCAACCTGACCACACATCAACAGGAACTGGTGACGACAGCGGCGGCCATCGGCGAAATCGCCGGCGCGCTAGGTGGCGGCGTGCTCGCCAACGCGATCGGGCGCAAACGATCGATGGTGCTGGTAGCCGCCGGGTATGCGGCGTTCGCGGTAATGGCCGCGATGTCGGTCTCAGTGCCGATGTTGCTGCTGGCCCGCCTGCTGCTCGGCGTGACCATCGGACTGTCCGTGGTGGTGGTGCCGGTGTTCGTGGCCGAGTCGGCGCCGGCCAAGGTCCGCGGCTCGCTGCTGGTGGCCTACCAAGTGGCGACCGTCGCCGGAATCATCGGCGGCTATCTGGCCGCCTATCTACTGGCCGGTTCGCACAGCTGGCGATGGATGCTGGGGTTGGCGGCGATACCCGCCGTGTTGGTCATCGGGCCACTGCTGCGGCTGCCCGACACCGCCCGGTGGTACCTGCTCACCGGCCGGGTTGCCGAGGCCCGCGAAGTCCTCCGGCAGATGGAGACGGAGGCCGACGCCGAGCGAGAACTCGCCGAGATTGCTCGCGCGCTCAGCGAAGAACGCGGCGGAGCGCTCGGCGAAATGCTGCGGCGACCGTATCTGCGAGCCACCGTCTTTTTGGTCGGTCTCGGCTTTTTCATCCAGATCACCGGCATCAACGCGATCGTGTACTACAGCCCCCGGCTGTTTGAGGCCATGGGTTTTTCCGGCGACTTCGGGCTGCTCGTGTTGCCGGCACTCGTCCAAGTGGCCGCCTTGGCCGCGGTGGTGGTGGCGCTGATTCTGGTCGACCGGGTGGGCCGGCGGCCGATCCTGTTGTCCGGCATCGCGATCATGTTCGTCGGCGACGTAGTGGTGATGGCTGCCTTGAAGACTGGCGGTGGGTCGATGTTC
>JAFAQO010000084.1 GCA_019246375.1 Mycobacterium sp.
AGGACGCGCCGGGCGCTGCCGCACGAACGATCGACCGCTGGTAGCCGTCGCGCAGCTCGACAGGCATGGAATGAAACAGCGTGCTGTCCACGATGGTGTTGAATCGGCCGTCATAGCCAGTGAAGGCCGAGATGTCGGCGACCTCGAAGGAGGCGTTGGTCAACGCCTGCTCGGCGGCTTTTGCCCTGGCCAACTTGACGGCGGTGGGCGACGCGTCCAGCCCGACGGTGTTGTGCCCGAGGGCGGCCACGTGTAGCGACAGCGCCGCTTCGCCGCAGCCGGCGTCGAGGACATCGCCGGTGATCTTGCCCTGATCGATCAACGTCGAGATCTCCGGCTGCGGCTCGCTCAGACTCCATGGCGGTCGGGCACCCAGCCCGAACTCTTCGGCCTCGCCGCGGTAGGCCGGCTCGAAATCGAAATCGAAATTCTGTACATCAGTCATGCAGGGAAATGTATCAAGCTAGCTGATACATGTCAACGTTCTTGATATAGAAGCCGACGCTTTGACTCGGGTGGCTATCACCCGTAGCGGAAGATCGGATCGGCACAGGTCAGATCCTGCGCGCCAAGGGCTTTCGGCTTATACGCCGGATTGGATGCGGGCCCAGGGCCGGGCCTCTTCAAGTTCATAGGCCAGTTCCAGTAGCCGCGCTTCCCGCCCGATGTCGGCGGACAGCATCATGCCTACCGGCAGGCCGGCTGCTGAGTGCGCCAGTGGCAGCGAAATCGCGGGCTCGCCGGTGACATTCTGCAGCGGAGTGAACGCGACCCAGCTGATCAGCCGGTCCATGATCTGCTGAAAATCGGCCGTCGGGTCAAGGTAACCGATCAGCGGTGTCTCGTCGGCGAGCGTCGGGGTCAGCACCGCGTCATAGCTGCGGAAGAATCGCGCGGTGCGCCGCCGGATGGCGCGCAGCCGCATGATCACCAGCGGCAGTCGGTGCAGATTGCGACTGGCGTGGCGGTCCAATCCCAGCGTGAGGTTGTCCAGCAGGGCGCGGTCGAAGGAGTCGCCGAAGGCGCGGCGCCCGGTGCGCACCTGCGCCATCGCCAGCAGCGCCCAATACAGCACAAAGTCGACGGCGAAGCTGGCCGGTATCGGCGGGGTGTCGACGTACTCCACGCGGTGGCCGAGCTCATCGAGCAGCCCGGCGGATTTCAGCGTCAGCTCACGCACTTCGGGGCTGCACTCGCGTTCGACCGATCGGGTGAGCACCGCGATTTTCAGCCGCTGCTTCCCAGGTCCGGTGACGTCGCCGACCGACGGCAGCTTGGGCTGATGCCAGATGCGCTCGGCCTCACGGTAGAACGCCGCGGTGTCGCGCACGGACCGGGTCAGCACACCGTTGGTGACGATGCCGACCGGCATCCGGCGCAGATCGTTGTCCACTGGCAACCGGCCGCGCGAGGGCTTCAAGCCCACCAGTCCGTTGCACGCGGCCGGAACACGAATCGAGCCACCACCGTCGTTGGCGTGGGCGATCGGGACCACACCGGCGGCGACGAACGCACCGGAGCCCGATGACGAGGCGCCGGCGGTGTAGTCGGTGTTCCACGGATTGCGGACCGGACCGATCCGGGGATGTTCGGCCGATCCGCTGAAACCGAACTCGGACATCTGCGACTTGCCCAGCGGTATCACGCCGGTGGCCAGGTAGAGCCGGGCGAAGTCGCTGTCGAGGGCGGCCCGGCTCGGCTGCCACGCGTCGGCGCCCCGCATCGTCGGCAGTCCCGAGACGTCGACGTTGTCTTTGACGAAGGTCGGGACGCCGGTGAAGAAGCCGCGCTTGGGCGGCCGTTTCGCTTCGTCTCGCGCCCGGTCGAACGCCTGATACGCCACGCCGTTGAGGGCCGGGTTGACGGCTTCGGTGCGTGCAATCGCGGCCTCGACGACGTCGGCCGCGGACAGCCGACCGGCTTTGATGGCCTCGGCAACCGCTACGGCGTCGAGGTCGCCGAGCGCATCGTCGCCGAATGCGTGCACGTTAAGGCTGGCCCACCTCGAACCGGACGAACCGCGTGACGCTCACTCCGGCCTCGTCGAGCAGCGCCTTGACGGTCTTCTTGCTGTCCGACACCGACGGCTGCTCCAGTAACACGACGTCCTTGAAAAAGCCGCCTAGCCGACCCTCGACGATCTTCGGCAGCGCCTGCTCGGGCTTGCCCTCGGCGCGGGACGTCTCCTCGGCGATGCGGCGTTCGTTGGCGACCACGTCTTGCGGCACGTCGTCGCGGCTCAGGTAACGGGCCTTGAGCGCGGCGATCTGCAGCGCGACGGCATGCGCGGCCTCGGCTCCCGATCCTGAGCGGTCGCCCGTGTACTCGACGAGCACACCGACGGCCGGCGGCAGGTCGGCGGCCCGCTTGTGCAGATAAGCCGCGACGGTGCCGTCGAAGAATGCGACGCGGCGCAGCTCCAGCTTCTCGCCAATCTTGGCCGACAGCTCGCCGATGGCCTGCTCGACGGTCGTAGTCGCCGACTCGCCAGAAATAGGAGCGGCTTTCAGCGCGTCGACGTCGGTTGCCTTGGCGGCCGCCGCAGCGGAAACGACTTTGTCCGCCAGCGCTTGGAATTCGGCGTTTTTGGCGACGAAATCGGTCTCCGAGTTCAGTTCGATCAGCGCACCGTCCTTGGCCGCGACCAAACCTTCGGCGGTCGCCCGCTCGGCACGCTTGCCGACGTCCTTGGCGCCCTTGATGCGCAACGCCTCGACGGCCTTGTCGAAGTCGCCGTCGCTGTCGGCCAGCGCGTTCTTGCAGTCCAGCATGCCGGCCCCGGTCATCTCACGAAGCCGCTTGACGTCGGCAGCGGTGTAGTTCGCCATATCAGCCTTCCGTGGTCTCTTGGGTTTGCACGTCTGCCGGCGGCGTCCCGGCTCCAGGGGCGGGAGCGGTTGCCGCAGCGAGCAGCTCCTGCTCCCATTCGGCCAGCGGCTCGGCCGCCTCGGCTTCCGGCTTACCGTCCCCGCGGCCCAGGCCGGCGCGGGCCTGCAGGCCCTCGGCCACCGCGGAGGCGATGACCTTGGTCAGCAGGGCCGCCGAGCGGATCGCGTCGTCGTTACCCGGGATCGGGTAGTCGACCTGGTCGGGATCGCAGTTGGTGTCGAGGATCGCGATCACCGGGATGCCCAGCTTGCGGGCCTCGCCGACGGCGATGTGCTCCTTGTTGGTGTCGACGACCCAGACCGCCGAGGGCACCTTGTTCATGTCGCGGATGCCGCCCAGGCTGCGCTCCAGCTTGTTCTTCTCCCGGGTCAGACCCAAGATCTCCTTCTTGGTGCGGCCTTCGAAGCCACCGGTCTGCTCCATCGCCTCGAGCTCCTTGAGGCGCTGCAGCCGCTTGTGCACGGTCGAGAAGTTGGTGAGCATGCCGCCCAGCCAGCGCTGGTTTACGAACGGCATGCCGACGCGGGTGGCTTCGGCGGCGATAGACTCCTGCGCCTGCTTCTTGGTGCCGACGAACAGCACCGAGCCTCCATGGGCGACGGTTTCCTTGACGAACTCGTACGCCTTGTCGATGAAGGTCAGCGTCTGCTGCAGATCAATGATGTAAATGCCGTTGCGGTCGGTGAAAATGAACCGCTTCATCTTGGGGTTCCAGCGACGGGTCTGATGCCCGAAGTGGGTGCCGCTGTCGAGCAGCTGCTTCATGGTGACAACAGCCATAGTGGCCCATGTCCTTTTCTTGTCGGTTGCTCGCCCGGCGTCGGGTGAAGCCGGGCCCTGGTGTCTGCGGGATGCCTACCCGCCTGGCAAATGCCTTTAGCGGGACCGCGCGCCATCCGGTTGGCTGCAGACACGCGAAGTCAGCCCGCTTGAGGCAGGCTGCTCAGCCAAGTTTACACGCCAGTAGCTGCTGCTTTGTCCACAGCCTGGCCGGTATCGCCTGGCGCACGTGGCCGCACTGGACTGGACTGGAGCAGGTGCGGACTTTGCCGGTGTTGCTGGCGGTCATGCTGCTCGGCGCCCCGCCGGCGCACGGCGACGACGGGCGGTTGGACTGGCCGTTGCGACCGCGCCCAGCCGTGCTGCGCGGGTTCGACGCGCCCTCGCCCAACTGGAATCCCGGCCACCGGGGTGTCAACCTGGCCGGTGACCCGCGGCAACCCGTCTACGCCGCGGGCACCGCGACCGTGGTGTTCGCCGGTCAGCTGGCCGGACGCCCAGTGGTGTCATTGGCCCACCCCGGCGGCTTGCATACCAGCTACGAACCGGTGCACCCCGCCGTCCGGGCCGGCCAGCTGGTGAGCAGCGAGACGGTGATCGGCGAATTGGCGGCCGGCCACCCGGGGTGTCCGGCCGCGGCATGCCTGCACTGGGGAGCAATGTGGGGTCCGGCGGCGCGCGCGGACTACGTCGACCCGTTGGGATTGCTGAAGTCGACACCCATCCGGCTCAAACCGCTGCACGGGTAGCGGTGTCGAGTGTGTGTAGACGGCGGCGAGTGTGCAGACAAGGCGGCGAAAGCCAAGAAATTCCGCCCTGAGCGCACATTCAAGGCCGTCAGCGCACACTCGCCAGGGATCAGGCCCGCGGGTGGGCCTGATCGTGCACCGCTCGCAGCCGGGCAATCGTGACGTGAGTGTAGAGCTGTGTGGTCGCCAAGCTGGAGTGACCGAGCAACTCTTGCACCACCCGCAAGTCAGCGCCGCCTTCGAGCAGGTGGGTGGCCGCGCTGTGCCGCAATCCAT
>JAFAQO010000633.1 GCA_019246375.1 Mycobacterium sp.
ATGGTGTGCGCGCTTCCAGATGCTGGTGGACGGTGACCGGCGCTGCTTCGCTGACAGCACGTTTCGAGGCGGCTCGGCCGCATTTGGGCGCTCTCGCCTACCGCATGCTGGGCTCGATCGACGACACCGAGGACGCGCTGCAGGAGGCGTGGTTGCGGGTCAGCCGTACCGAAGCCGAAGAGATCGCCAACCTCGACGCCTGGCTGACCACAGTGGTGGCACGGATCTGTCTGAACACGTTGCGGGTACGCCGCGCCCGCCGTGCCGAGGAACTCGTCGCTCAAGTGCCCGATCCCGTGGTCGACGCTGTCGGCGAGTTCAATCCGGAACATCAAGCGATACTCGCGGACGCGGTAGGGCTGGCGTTGTTCGTCGTACTGGACACGCTGCCGCCGGCCGAGCGGCTGGCGTTCGTGCTGCACGACGTCTTCGCGGTGCCGTTCGATCGAATCGCGCCAATGCTGGACCGGTCGCCGGAAGCCACCCGCAAGCTGGCCAGCCGGGCGCGGCGGCGCATCGACGACGCGGATCCGGCTCCGGACGCCGACATCGCGGCTCAGCGGGAGGTCGTCGACGCATTCTTCGCGGCCGGGCGCGCCGGCGACTTCGACCGTCTGGTGTCGGTGCTGCACCCGGGCGTCACGTTGCGCGGCGATTTCGGTCCCGGCGCGTTCCGTTCGGTGCAGGGTGCGTCGGCCGTCGCAGGCCTCGCCCACAGTTACGCCGCGCCGGAACGCGAGGTACGTGCGGCAACCGTCAACGGGGCAGCCGGCGCGGTCATCTTCATCGCCAACCGCGCGAGCGCGGTCATGGGCTTCGTCGTGCGCCACGGGCGGATCGCCGCCATCGACGTACTGGCCGACCCGGCACGCCTCACGAGGATCGACCTCAGCGCCGTAACCGGCTAAACCGCGCCGATGACTGCCTTGTCAGTCGCCGTCAGGCCGTAGCTACCTGCACCAGCGCCATCGCGGAGTCGTGCGCCATTACCCAGTTGCCGCCTTCGTTGACGAACGTGTAGTTCTGCGTGACCGGCGCCGCGAGCTTCGGACCCGAAGTAGCCACATCGGCCGTCACCGCATTTGGACCGGCCGGCTGGATATTCGACACGTTGAACGACAACGGGAACTTGCCGTCGCGGTACGCCTTTCTCAGGTTGTGGTCGGCCCCATCGCCCTCGCCCGGACTGATGCCGCCTTGGACGACATTGGTCTTGGTCGTGTACGACACACCAGGATCGGTCACCTGGTTGCAGATAGCGGACAACTGCTCAGGAGTCGGCAAGTTTGTTTCCGGCGGCGCTGGTGGTGGCGGCGGGGGGTCCAACGGAAGCGGCGCGCCCAAGGCGACCGGCTGAACCTGGAACACGGCCGGCGTACCGAACCAGCCGCCGGAGGCAACCGACGTCACACCAGCTGCCGCGGCTCCGATTGCAGCCACCGCGGCCACCCCGGTGGCGAAGAGTTTCACAGTCATGGTTGTCCTTTCATTCGAACCTAAGCGCACCTAGCGCCGGTCAATCCCCCGAAACCGCCTGGACCAGCATCATCGCCGAGTCGTGCGACAGCATCCAGCTGCCCTGATTAAGGAACGTCAGGTTCTCGGTGACCGGCGGCTGCAGCTTTGGACCGGAAATCGCCACGGCGGCGCTGGCGCCGTTCGCTCCGGCCGGCTGGATATTCGACACGTTGAACGTCAACGGCAGCTCTCCATTCTTGGCCGCCTTGTTTATCTCGTGGTCGGCCAGGTGAGCTTGGCCCGCGGGGATACCGCCTTCTACCAGTCCGGACTTGTTCGCGAACGGGACAGAGGGGTCGGCGAGGTTGTTGAGGACGGTGGTCAGCTGGTCCGCGGTCGGCAGGTTTGCGGTCTGGTCCAGCGGCAATGGTGCGCTGAAGACGACCGGCTGCAACCGGGAGGCAGCGGGTTCGCTGGACGCAATAAAAGTCACTCCTGCCGCTGCGGCTCCGGCTGCGGCCACGGCTGCGACACCTGTAACGAGGGTTTTCAGGCTCACGGCTATCCTTTCCATCCTGACGTACACGGCACATAGGTTATCAGTGTTGCTAGTGATGCTGGTGTGTCGTTTTAATACCAGGATCTGTTACAACCAAGGCAGTGAGCAGCGGGGAAACTCCCCGGCTACCCGGAGTTCATCGCCTCGTGCAGGCCTTCAGCCGCATGTCGGCCCAGTGCTGCTCGACGTACTCCAGGCACTGGACGATCAATCCCGGCTGATTGGGATTGGACTAGCTGACCCAGGCCAGGCGGCCAGTGCGGGCTCCCGCATAAACGCGATTTGAGCCATGCCAGGTCCGCAGGCTGGACCGCAAAGACCAAATGACTACATCGGCGTGATCAGGGTACGAGTCATGGAAGGAAGCAGCGCTTCGCTATGCGTCATCCGCAATATTCGACGTGGGCTGCAAAACTGAGCGGCAGCAGCTTGACCCAGGATTGCGTACCCGTCGGGGCGTCGACGCGAAACCTGCGAGACAGGTACCGATCATTCCCAATTCTTTCGTATACGAACACTTCGAGGGGGTCCAAGATCAGTTGCGACATCTGCGACGCAGTCACTGCCGCACTCGCGGCAGACGAGATACGCTGGCGTGTGCGCCTTTAGCGCCCATGGAGGTTGGCTAGTTGTGCTCTTCCGCCAGTTGGAGTACTTCGTCGCCGTTGCGCAGGAGCGGCACTTCGCGCGGGCCGCCGAAAAGTGTTATGTGTCGCAACCCGCGCTGTCGGTCGCGATTGCCAAGCTGGAACGCGAGTTGGACGCCAAACTGGTCAACCGCGGACACAGCTTCGAGGGTCTCACTCCAGAGGGGGAGCGATTGGCGAAGTGGGCCAAACGGATTCTGGCCGAATACCACTCGCTCAAGGCCGAAGTACGCGCTACCCGGT
>JAFAQO010000087.1 GCA_019246375.1 Mycobacterium sp.
GTCGTCAGGTATTGCCCGTTCTCGGCGTACCACGTCGGCATCCCGACCAGGGCGGGGTTCTCGGTAAAGGCGCCGCGGGGGTGCTTGTCCATCCCCACGGCGATGCCGACGTCGTAGTCGCCCAGCCGGATCGTGTCGGCGCATACCTGGGTGGTGCTGGCCGCGGTGGCGCAGGCGTTGAACACGTCGGTGAACGGGATCCCGGTCAGGCCGACCAGGCTCACGATCGCGTCCGGGTTGGCCACCGTCCAGCTGCCGCCGACCGCGAACTGGATGTCCTTCCACTCCACACCGGCGTCGGCGAGCGCGAGCTGGATGGCGTCGGCGCCCATCTCCATCGCAGACTTGCCCTCGAAGCGGCCGAACGGGTGCAGACCCACGCCGATGACCGCAACGTCGTTCATGAGCGCCGCTCCTCCTCATCGCTCCGCTCTGCATCGTCGCCGGCGCGGTTCACGCGATAGCCCCCAATTCTTTGAGTTCGACGATGCGGTCCCAGTCCATGCCGAGCTCCATCAGAACGAGTTCGGTGTGCTCCGATGCCTGCGGGGCTCGGGTGGTTACGAGCGGCTCGTGGTTAAACTGAACAGGTCCGCGCACGACTTTGAACGGTGCGCCGCCGCTGGCGAGCTCAACTTCGGTGATCATGTCGTTGGCAATGGCTTGCTCGTCGTCGGCCAGGTCGATGAGGGTCTGAAACGGCGCCCACTGACCTTTCATCGTTTTCAGGTGCTGCCGCCAGTAGTCAAAGGGCTTGCCCGCGAACGCCTTCGCGATCAATTCGGCGGCCGCGTCGGCGTTTTGTATCAACGGGAGTACGTCGGCGAAGCGCGGATCGTCAGCTGCCTCGGGGATGCCAAGATGTTCGAAGGTGTCGCGAATGAGGCCCGTCGGGCTGATGATGCACAGGTTGATCGTGCCGCCGTCGGAGGTTTGGTAGTTGCCCATAAAGGGATTTACCGACGGGGCGGCTGACCCCGGCATTGCGTTGCGCATGACCTCGCCGGCCTCCATGCCCTGTGTGACGCTTGCGCCAGCGGCCCACCAGGCGGTGCTCAGCAATGACACGTCAAGCTCAAGGGCTTGGCCGGTCCGCTCGCGATGCAGCAATGCGGCCGAGATGCCACCGGCAATGTTCATGCCGCCGATGGAGTCGCCAAAGCCGGGAATGCCTTGTGGCAGTGCGCCGCCCAGCCCCTCGGGTGTCAGCGCGTAGCCAATGCCGCTGCGGGTCCAGAATGCTGTCCCGTCGTAGCCACCGATGTCGCGCTCAACTCCCTTGTCGCCGTATGCCGTGCCGCGGGCATAGACGATATTCGGGTTCACTGCGCGGATGTGCTCCACGTCGAATTTGTTCTTCTGCCGCACCCTCGGCATGTAGTTGGTGAGGAAGACGTCGGAGGTCTTGGCCAGTTCGTAGAGCACGTCCTGCCCGCCCGGCGTGGAGACGTCGATCCCGACGCTGCGCTTGCCGCGGTTGGGATGCTCCATCAGCGGATGCCGGTCCGGGTTGACCTGGATGCCGCCCATGTTGAGGAATCCGCGTTGAGTGTCACCGCGCACCGGGTGCTCGACCTTGATAACGTCTGCGCCCCAGTCGGCGAGGATCGCGCCGGCGGCCGGGACGAACGTGAACTGTGCAAGCTCGAGGACTCGAAAGCCCTGCATTACCTCGATCATTTCCGAGACCCTACGTCGCGTCGAACGTCACAGGAAGCGCCGTCGGTGAACGGAAGGGCTGGCCGTAGATGTGCGGGTCATTGTCGGTGACGAGCTTGATGTTGGTCGCCCTACTCAGCAGGCACTCCAGGGCGACCCGGGTCTCCATGCGTGCGAGGTGAAGTCCCAAGCAGGTGTGTTCGCCGGCGGCGAAGGAGATGTGCGGCATGTGCTTGCGGAAGATGTCGAATTCCTCCGAGCGCTCCCAGCGGTGCTCGTCGCGATTGGCTGAGCCGATGCATACGTCGACCGCCGAGTGGGCGGGAATCTTGACCCCTCCCAGTTCGGTGTCCTCGGTGGTGAACCGCTGCACCGTGGTCAGTGGTGTCTCGAAGCGCAGCCCCTCTTCGATCGCCGGCGGGATCAACTCGTGATTGGCTTGCACCGCGTCGAACTGGTCCGGGTGGGTCAGCAGCTGGAACAGTAAATTGCCCGATGACCGGTAGGTGGTTTCGAGCCCGGCGGGCAGCAGCAGGCGCAGGAAGGAATAAATGGCTTCGTCACTGAGCTTTTCGCCGTCAATGTCTGCGGTGACCAGATCACCGATGATGTCGTCGGTCGGCTTGGCTTTGCGCTGTTCGATCTGTTCGAGGAAGTAGTCTTTCAACGCCGCCGACGCTTCGAAGGCCCGTTCGTACTTGGCGGTGTAGTTGATCAGCTGCACAGCGCGCCGGCGAAACGTAGGCAGATCGTCGGCCGGCAGCCCCAAGAGCTTCGCGATGACACGAGTGGGGAATTCGAAAGTGAAATCCCTGACGAGGTCGGCTTCACCGGCATCGACGAACTCATCGATCAAGCTATTGCAGATCGGCCGCACGATCGCGGGTTCCCAGCGGGCGAGCGCCTTGGACTTGAACGCTGCGGACACCAGGTTGCGATGGTCGCGGTGCTTCTTGCCCTCCATCGCCAGAATGGTGGGACCTATAAACAGCCCGATCGTGGTGTCGTACGTCGCCGAGCTGAACACGTGGCTGGCGCGAAACGCCTTGTTCAC
>JAFAQO010000088.1 GCA_019246375.1 Mycobacterium sp.
GCTAAAGACCGAGCATAATTTTCGTTCTGCGGCGTCCAGATGTTACAAATTAATGCTCAGCCGACCAAAGTCCGGTGTCATGACCGTTTTCAGCTAACTCACAAAGTAGGCTAAGTATTCTTCCAAGTTTGTCGGTTAATGTCCTGACTGTCATGGCGAATGCCGCAACGTACGGAAAAGAATGGAGTTGACGCTGTGAATCTGAAACGCATGCTGTGCGCGTCTTCGCTCGCAACAGGTGTCGGACTGGCTGGACTCTTGGGTACCGGAATCGCAACGGCAAACGCCGATCCCGCTCCGAAGCCGCCTGCCCCCGCTACCGTGAAGCTCGACCACCACCAGCGTAAAGAGGTGCTTAAACAGGAGAACAAGCAGCTCAAGCACCCGCAGCAAATCACCCCGGCGGCCTCAAGCGGCCACTGAGAAATCCGACTTGCACTCGCGGAAGGCGGGCCACTGCGGTGGCCCGCCTTTATGCGTCATGACGGAATAATGCCGACGAACGAATTTCAATCGGCGGCCAGATAGGCGACCGCGTCGCGGATTCTCTCACCCGCCGCTCGCAGCGCCGCGATGTCGGGCCCGGCCCGCAACACTTCGCGCGAGACCGCGGGCAGCAACTGGCCGGCGATGGCCCCGCCCAAGCCGGCGAGTGCTTCCGCCCGTCCGCCCTGCGCACCGATACCTGGCACCAGCACCGGGCCGCCGAGCGCGCTCACGTCGGGCGCCGGGGCCACGGTGGCGCCGACGACCACGCCGACCGAGCCGGGCGCGGGCCGCGCTGACCGGTTGACCGCCGCCGCCGCGTCGACGATCGACTGGGCCACCGTCCGGCCGCCGGTATCGGCGAGCTGCACGCTCGCACCTTCGGGGTTCGAGGTCGCCGCCAGCACGAACACGCCCCGTCCGTGGGCCGCCGCGGTGTCCAGCAGCGGTCGCAACGAGCCGAAGCCCAGATACGGCGAGGCGGTGACAGCGTCGGCGGCCAGCGGCGAGTCACCGGCCCAGGCGGCGGCGTAGGCCGCCATCGTCGATCCGATGTCGCCGCGCTTGGCGTCGGCCAACACCAGCACGCCGGCGTCGCGGAGCGCACCGATGGTGCGTTCGAGTACCGCGTATCCCGCCGCGCCGTAGACCTCGAAGAATGCGATCTGCGGCTTGACGACGGGGAAACCGGCGTACGCCTCGACGCAGGTGTCGCAGAACGATGCCAGGCCGTCCGGCGTGGCGGGCAGATCCCACGTCCGCAGCAGCTCGGGATGCGGGTCGATGCCCAGGCACAGCGGACCCCGACGCATCATCGCATCACGCAGCCGGGCGCCGAACCCGGTCACCAAGCGGCGCCCCGGTCGCCTGCCGCACGTCTACCGTTGGCCGCCCCGATATCGGTGTGCAGTTCCTGCAACGACCGCACCCCGATGTCGCCCCGGATTCCGGCTTCGATGCCCTGCACGGCCGCCGAAGCTCCTTGCACCGTCGTCACACAGGGAATGTTCATTGCGACTGCGGCCGACCGGATCTCATAGCCGTCAATGCGCGGACCGGAGTTGCCGTACGGCGTGTTGATCACCATGTCGATCTCACCGGCGCGGATCGCATCGACCGCCGACAGCGCAGGACGGTCCGGGCGGGGTTCTTCGAAATGCTTGCGGACCACTTCACACGGAATACCGTTGCGGCGCAGCATTTCCGCGGTACCTTCGGTAGCCAGGACACGGAAGCCCAGGTCGGCGAGCCGCTTGACCGGAAACACCAGCGACCGCTTGTCCCGGTTGGCGACCGACACGAACACGGTGCCGTCGGCCGGCAGCGATCCGTAGGCGGCGGTTTGGCTCTTGGCGAAGGCGCTGCCGAAGTCGCGGTCGATGCCCATGCCCTCGCCGGTCGACTTCATCTCCGGGTCCAGCAACGAGTCGACCCCCGAGCCGTCAGCGCGGCGGAACCGGTGGAACGGCAACACCGCTTCTTTGACTGCGATCGGGGCGTATTGCGCCGCGTTGGCGCCGTCCCCCGAAGCCGCCAGCATTCCTTCCTCACGAAGCTGTGAAATGGTAGTGCCCAACATGATCCGTGCGCATGCCTTGGCAAGCGGGATCGCGGTGGCCTTCGAGACGAACGGCACCGTGCGGCTGGCGCGCGGGTTCGCCTCCAGAACGTAGAGCACGTCGTCTTTCAGCGCGTACTGCACGTTGAGCAGCCCCACCACGCCGATGCCGTGGGCGATCACCTCGGTGGCGCGCCGTACTTTCTCGATGTCGCTGCGGCCCAATGTCACCGGCGGCAGCGCACACGCCGAATCA
>JAFAQO010000097.1 GCA_019246375.1 Mycobacterium sp.
CGCAACCCAAGGCCGTCGAGCTGTCGCACAACAACCTGACCAGCTATGTCACCGGGACAGTCGAATTCGAGTCGGCGGAACCGACGGACGCGGCGCTGATCTGCGTGCCGCCGTATCACATCGCCGGCGTCGGTGCCGCGCTGTCGAACCTGTACGCCGGCCGGAAGATGGTCTACCTACCCAACTTCGACGCTGGGGAATGGGTGCGGCTGATCAACGCCGAGCGGGTGACGACCGCGACGGTGGTTCCGACCATGCTGGAGCGCATCGTCACGGTGCTCGAGGCCGGCGGTGATGAGCTGCCGTCGCTGCGCAACCTCGCCTACGGCGGCTCGAAGGTGGGCCTGCCGCTGGTCCGGCGGGCCCTCGAGCTGTTGCCGCATGTCGGCTTCGTCAACGCCTACGGCCTGACCGAGACGAGTTCGACGATCGCGGTGCTCACCCCCGAGGATCACCGCCAGGCGCATTGTGCGGCCGATCGCAAAGTGGCCAGGCGGTTGGGATCGGTCGGGCGCCCGGTGCCCGGCATCGAACTGCAGATCCGCGACGAGGATGGCAACGTGCTCGGGCCGGGTGAAACCGGCGAGCTGTTCGTGCGCGGCGAGCAGGTTTCCGGCCGTTATGCCGGCATCGGCTCGGTTCTCGACGAAAACGGTTGGTTCCCAACCAAAGACATCGCAATGCTCGACGACGACGGTTACCTCTACATCGGCGGCCGCAGCGACGACACCATCATCCGCGGGGGCGAGAACATCGCGCCGGCCGAGCTGGAGGAGGTACTGATCGAGCACCCGCACGTGCGCGACGTCGCGGTGGTGGGTGTCGAGGATCCGCAGTGGGGCCAGGCGATAGTCGCCGTCGTGGTGCCGGTGACGGGACTCGACCCCGATCCCGACGAATTGCGCGAATACGTCCGCAAGAACCTGCGGGGGTCGCGAACCCCGGACCGGGTAGTCTTTCGCGACGAGCTGCCCACCAACGCGACCGGCAAGGTGCTCCGCCGTGAAATTGTCGAAGAGCTTCGCGCCGCTCCGGCCGAGCAGTAAGGAACTACGAAGATCATGATTAAGAACGGCACTCGTCTCGCCAGCCAGGTATGCGACACGCAGGTGATCGTCGTCAGAAGCGCCGACAGCCTCGATGACTTGCGCTGCGGCGGCGCGCCCATGGTGGCAATAGGCGCCGAGCGCTCCGGCCAACTCAACCCAGCGTTCGCCGACGGCACCGTGATGGGTAAGCGCTACGTCGATGAGACCGGCGCCGAGGTGCTGGTCACCAAGGCGGGGGCAGGAACCCTGTCGATCGGCGAGACGGCGTTGAGCATCAAGGAAGCCAAGCCGTTACCGGCCAGCGACTAGAGCCCGCTACTGGTTGGGCATTCCGTTGCGACGGACGAATTCCCTTGCTTTGATTAAGAATTGGAGCTGACTGTGGATATCCCGCAGGGGCCCGGTGTTGCGCGTCGAGCGGCACAGCACGACGGCGCCTTCCAGCGCGGCGATCGACATCACCGCCAGCGACGCGGCTTCCGACTCGTCGAAGCCGTCGGCTAGGAAGGCCCGGCTCAGCGCCGTGCGCCAGCGGCCGAGAATCTGTCCGGCCTCGGCGGTCAGCTGCGGCTCATCGGTGGCCGACCCGATCGCCGCCGCTACCACCGGGCACCCAGCGTTGAAGTCGCTGTCGGCCAGCAGGCGTTCCCAGAACTCGACGAAATCGCGCAGGAGAAACTTGGCACCACGGTCGGCGGCGTCATCGATGGTCGCGGTGATGGCGTCGCCTGCATAGCGGAGCGCCTCGGTCAGGATTTGATTGCGGCCCTCGGGGAAGTGGTAGTAGACCGAACCGCGCGGCGCGCCGCTGCGGGCGAGGACCTCGTCGATGGTTACCCCCGCCGCGCCGCGCTCACGCATCACCTCGGCGGCGCTGACCAGCATTTTGGTTCGGGTTCCGCCGCGTTTCGCGCGCGCGGCACCCGTCATCATCGACATAGTCCTCTTCCCCCTCGACGCCAGGCCGTTTAGGCAGCGTGCGAGTGGCGAAGCTGCGGTACTCGCCAGTGCACGTTGCGCGGGCTGAACCGGGCGGACCGGAAGGGCTGGCGGGGTAGGTCGCCAATTTCACGGGTGAACTTTTGGCCGGCGATGTTGAGCTCGATGATCCACATAATTCTCTCGCCTGTCCTGGTGCCCATGTGCCGGACCGGTTCGGCACATGATTATGACAGTTAGCATATAACTGCGCTGCAACATTAGGCAAGTGCAAAATAACGCGGATCGCGTGCGCCTCGAACGAGCAGCTAAATGGGTATCGAGTTCGCATTTACGGTCGCCAAACGGCGCGAAGAATATGTACTAGCCCATAATCACTCGTCTTTCGGGCGGCTCTGGATGCGGCGCCTCAACGACCGCAGGATCATCGATAATGTCGCCCTGGCGGATGATGATGGATTGGCCGATGAGCACTCGTGACAGCGCCGCCGGCACCGTAGTGGTCGGTGCCGGGGTCAGCGGTTTGACTACGGCAATCTGTCTGGCTGAGGCAGGTTGGCCGGTACGAGTGTGGGCGGCAGAGCCGCCACTCCAAACGACCTCGATCGTCGCCGGAGCGCTCTGGGGCCCGGCGTTTGAGCAACCCGCCGACGAAACGATGCGGTGGATGGCGCAGTCACTGCGGGACTTCCAGCAGCTAGCCAATGTCCCTGACTCCGGCGTGCGGTTGGCGCCGGCACTGGCTGTCGGTGACATGCCCGTCGGCGACGAACTGCCGCCACAGGCAGGATTGATTCCCGAGCTTCGACCGTGTGCCGCTGCCGACGTTCCGGCCGGGTTTGCCCGCGGCTTTCGGGCGACGATGCCGCTGATCGACATGCCGCAGTACCTCGACTACTTAATTCGGCGTCTCGCCGCGGCGGGCGGGCAAATTGAGATCCGCCGGGTGGAGTCGTTGACGGATGTCGCCGAGCACAGCGCCGTCGTGGTGAACTGCACCGGTCTGGGCGCCCGAGAGCTCACCGACGACGACACCATGCTTCCGGTGTTCGGTCAGCATGTGGTGCTGACCAATCCGGGCCTCAACGAGCTGTTCGTTGAGCTGACTCACGCCCAGGAATTCACCTGCTATTTCCCGCATCCGAAGCGGATTGTCTGCGGCGGGATCAGGGTGCCGGGTCGTTGGGACCGCAGCCCCGATCCGGACGTGTCTGAACGGATTCTCCAGCGATGCAGGACGGTTGAGCCGCGCCTGTGGGATGCCGAGGTGATCGACATTGTGACCGGGCTGCGCCCGGACCGGCCGAGTGTCCGAGTCGAGGCTCAGCTGCTCGACTCGGTGCGCTACGTGCACAACTACGGCCATGGCAGCAACGGCGTCACTCTGTCGTGGGGTTGCGCCCGCCAGGCTGCGAAGTTGGTCCTCGCGCCGAGGTGATGAATCCGCGCCCGAAGCTTGCAGTGTGCGAAAGCCGAACGCCGAACGTTTCAATAGGTGGTATTGAGGGAGATTCGAGACCATGCAGAATATCGATCGGCGCACAATGCTGTGCGCGAGCGCGGCCGTTTTTTTGGCTGCAGCGAACCGGGCCGCGACCGCAGGCGCCACTGGTGTCCGATGGAAAATCCCGCTGCGTCCTGCACCGGCGCCGGCTGGCGTGATCACCCGGCTGCCCGGCGGCGGTAACGAGATGGCGCTCACCGTCGACGACGGTGCCAGCGTCTCAGTAGTGGGCGCATTCGCGAAGTTCTGCCAAGACACCGGCACGCGGCTGACTTTTTTCGTCACCGGAGCCAACCCATCTTGGTCGGTCAACGCGCCCGCGTTGCGGCCCCTGGTCGACTCCGGGCAGGTTCAAATGGCCAACCACACGTGGTCGCACCCATACCTCAACCGGCTCGGGCTCGATGCGGTGGCCGAGCAGATTCGCCGCAACGCCGACTTCTTGAGAAATACCTACGGAACGGACGGCACCCCCTACTTCCGGCCGCCCTACGGGGTGCACAACCCTGCCATCGACGGGGTCGCCGCCGACCAGGGCTACACCACGATCACCATGTGGACCGCCAGCCTTGGCGATTCGGCACCCGAGAGCGAGGCCAGCCTGATCGCCAACGCCAGCAAATCTTTTCAGCCCCAACAGATTGTGTTAGCGCACGCCAACACGCCCGCCATTACGCACTGCTTCCCCCAGTTGGTCGACCTCATCCAAAGCCGCAACCTGCGAACGGTCACGCTTCGCGACGTCTCTGCCTGATGTTTCTGGCGGCTTCGGGTCAGCTATCGACGGTGTAGCCCATCGGCATCAGCACGCTCTTTTGCTGAGTGAAGTGCTCGACACCTTCCGGCCCGTTCTCGCGGCCGATACCGGAGTTCTTGTAGCCGCCAAACGGGCATCCGGGATCGAAGGCGTACCAGTTGATTCCGTACGTACCGGTGCGGATCTTCTCGGAGATCTCGATACCTTTGGGCACATTGGTCGTCCACACGCTGCCGGCCAGGCCGTACACCGAATCGTTGGCGATCGCGATCGCGTCCTCTTCGGTGTCGTAGGGGATGATGGAGAGCACCGGTCCGAAGATCTCCTCCTGCGCGATCGTCATCTTGTTATCGACGTCGGCGAACACGGTGGGTTGCACGAAGTAGCCATTGTCCAGGCCCTCCGGGCGGCCGCCGCCGCAGACCAGCCGGGCGCCCTCCTCGATGCCTTTGGCGATGTAGCCCTCGACTCGGGTGCGCTGCTTCTCGGAAATCAGCGGCCCGATCTGGACGGCCGAATCCGATGGCAGGCCCACCGGTAGCGCCTTCACGAAATTGCTTATGCTCTCGACGATTTCGTCGTAGCGGGAACGCGGCGCCAGGACACGCGTCTGGTTCACGCACCCTTGGCCGGCGTTCATCACACCAGAGAACACCATCATCGGAATCGCGGCGGACAGGTCGACGTCCTCGAGAACGATGGCTGCCGATTTGCCGCCGAGCTCCAGGGTGCACGGCTTGAGCAGTTCGGCGGCGCGCTTGCCGACCTCTTTGCCGACCGCCGAGCTGCCGGTGAAGGTGAACATGTCGATGTCCGGGTTGGACGTCAGCGCCTGTCCGGTCTCGATCCCGCCGGGCACTATCGACAGCACACCCTCGGGCAGGCCGGCCTCGGCGAACACCTCTGCCAAAGCGTTTGCGGTCAGCGGGGTTTCGGCGGCCGGCTTGAGTACCACCGTGCAGCCTGCCAGCAGCGCGGGCCCCAGCTTGTTGACCGCCAAGAACAGCGGCACGTTCCATGCCACGATCGCACCGACCACGCCGACCGGCTCGCGATGGACGATGGTCTGCCCGTAAGAGCCGTTGCGGGTCTCCTTCCACTTGACCTGGTCGACGGCGCCGGTGGCGAAGAAGTTCATCGCGCCCATCGAACCCATCCAGTGCATCGTTTCGATGATGGTCGGTGGTTGCCCGGTCTCGTCGGCGAGCAGCTTGGTGAACAGCTCCTTGCGGTCTTCCATGAGTTTCGCCGCCGCGGCGATGACGGCCGCACGCTCCTTCGGCGGAGTGGTCGGCCAGGGCCCGTTGTCGAAGGCGTCGCGGGCCGCCGCGACCGCGGCATCGACGTCGGCTGCAGCCGCAAGAGGCACCTTGCCGACGTACTCGCCGGTGGCCGGGCAGTGCACCTCGATCACCTCGTCGGTCGACGGCTCGGTCCAGCGCCCACCGATGAACAGCTTGTCGTATTCGCATCTGTGGCTCTCGGTCATGAACGTCACCCTACCCAGCCCAAGCCGAAACGAGAACACGTTTCAGTCAAGTGCCACGGTCCGGGAATTACGGTCGCAGCACGA
>JAFAQO010000017.1 GCA_019246375.1 Mycobacterium sp.
TTATGAGACAGGATAGCGGCATTGGCGTCCTCGATAAAGCCGTGGGGGTGCTGTACACGATCGCGGAATCGCCATGTGCTTTGGCCGAACTGAGCGAGCGCACCGGTCTGCCCAGGGCCACAGCGCACCGGCTGGCAGCGGGACTGGCGGTTCATCGGCTGCTTGCGCGCGACGGTGACGGCCGTTGGCGGCTCGGTCCCGCGGTCACCGAACTCGCAGCTCATGTCGATGATCCGCTGCTGGCAGCGGGCACGGTAGTGCTGCCCCGACTGCGTGAGGCCACCGGTGAAAGCGTGCAGTTGTACCGCCCCGAGGGCACCTGGCGAGTCTGCGTGGCAGCACTGGAACCTCCTGCAGGTCTTCGCGATACGGTTCCGGTCGGAGCGCGGTTGCCAATGACCGCCGGATCGGGAGCCAAAGTCCTGCTGGCCTACAGCGACGCCGCCACCCAGCAAGCCGTACTGCCGGCCGCTAAATTCACCGACCGCACACTGGCCGACGTGCGCCGGCGCGGCTGGGCGCAAAGCGCCGCCGAGCGCGAGCCTGGTGTCGCGAGTGTCTCGGCACCAGTGCGTGACGGCCACGGTGTGGTGATCGCCGCCATATCGGTGTCTGGCCCGATTGACCGGATGGGTCGACGCCCAGGCGTGCGTTGGGCCGCCGATCTGCTGGCCGCCGCCGACGAACTGACCCGCCTTCTCTAGTTGGCCCGGATCATTCTCTGGTAGCCCACGGTATTGCCGAATGTGCGTCCGAGTCGCCCAGCGTGCGTCCAGGGTGGGAAAAGCGCCGGCTTCCCTCCCTGGTCACACACTCGACGCCCTCTTTGCACACTGGATCTGGAAGATGCACCGCGCAGGCCTGAAATCGCGACCTGACAGACTGACGCGATGGGAACCAATCAGCGCGCACAGATCGTCATGTCCGACGCCGAGATCACCGAGTTTGTCACCACCAGCCGGACCGGCACGCTGGCCACTATTGGGCCCGACGGGCAGCCGCACCTGACCGCGATGTGGTACGGCGTAGTCGACGGCAAAATCTGGCTGGAGACCAAAGCCAAGTCGCAGAAAGCTGTCAACCTCCATCGCGATCCGCGGGTTAGTTTCCTGCTCGAGGACGGTGAGACCTACGACACCCTGCGCGGGGTGTCATTCGAAGGGGTCGCCGAAATCGTCGACGACCCGGACCCCATCTTCCGGGTCGGGGTCAGCGTGTGGGAACGCTACACCGGCCCGTACACCGATGAGATGAAGCCGGCCGTTGACCAGATGATGCATAAGCGCATCGCCGTGCGCATCGTCGCGCGCCGCACCCGTTCGTGGGATCACCGCAAGCTCGGGCTACCGCACATGCCGGTAGGTGGCTCGACAGCACCGACCGCGTTGGAAGCCGGGCAAAGACAGTAGTAACGGCCGACACAAGGAACGATCGTGGCGCCTGAGGCGCCAACGATGGATATGTAGCCCCGATGGGATTCGAACCCACGCTACCGCCGTGAGAGGGCGGCGTCCTAGGCCGCTAGACGACGGGGCCAGAACTGATCCGAGCTGTCAGCATAGCTCACCCGGGTATCCCCACCTAATTGCTTGCAGTGGACAAACTTCGCTGGGGTACCAGGACTCGAACCTAGAATGGCTGAACCAGAATCAGCTGTGTTGCCAATTACACCATACCCCATTGGCTGCCTAAAGCGGCTGGTCAGAGGGCTTTACGTCGACATGACCAGCGTCGCGCCGCCGCTGCTGCCAGCCGCCCAAGAGCCGAGGTGCAGACTACCAAATAATCGGCTCACAATCCGCTCGGCTGGTTATCCGCGACCCGGTCACGCGCCCCGCGGAGGCGTTGCAGGCTGCGGTCGCGCCCGAGCAATTCCAGCGATTCAAATAGCGGTGGGCTGACCAACGTGCCGGTGGCCGCCGCCCGGATCGGCCCGAACGCCTTTCGCGGTTTGAGTGCAAGATTCTCCACCAGGGCAGCCTTGAGGGCCGCCTCGATGTGCGCCGCCGTCCAGTCCGTCATGCTCTCGAGCGCCGCCAGGGCAGCGTCGAGCACAGGCCCGGCATCTGGCCCGAGCTCCTTAGCGGCGGCCTTGGGGTCGATCGCGTACTCGTTGTCGTTGAGGAATTTCAGCAGATTCCACGCGTCGCCAAGCACGACGATGCGGGTCTGCACGAGGTGAGCAGCAGCCGCGAATTGCGCGTCATCCAATCCGGTGTGATGCCCGTGCGCCGAGAAGTACTCGCGCAGCCGGCCGGCGAAGTCCTCGACATCGAGCATTCGGATGTGCTCTGCGTTGAGCGCGTCGGCCTTCTTCTGGTCGAACCGCGCGGGGTTGGAGTTCACATCGACCACGTCGAAAGCGGCCACCATCTCGTCGAGGCTGAACAGGTCACGGTCGTCGGCGATTGACCAACCCAGCAACGCCAGGTAATTCAGCAACCCTTCGGGAATGAAGCCCCGGTCGCGGTGAGCGAATAGATTCGACTGTGGATCCCGCTTCGACAGCTTCTTGGTGCCCTCCCCCAATACCGTTGGCAGATGAGCAAATTGAGGGACGCGCTCAGCCACCCCGATGCGGATCAATGCCTGGTACAGCGCGATTTGACGCGGGGTCGACGGCAGCAAGTCTTCACCGCGCAGCACATGCGTGATCCTCATCAGTGCGTCATCGACCGGATTCACCAACGTATATAAAGGATCTCCACTTGCCCGGGTCAACGCGAAATCGGGCACCGACCCCGCCGCGAAGGCGGTCGGTCCGCGCACGAGATCAGTCCAACCGAGAATTTCGTCGGGCATCCGCAGCCGTACTACGGGTTTACGGCCCTCGGCCAAATACGCTGAACGCTGCTCATCGGTGAGATCGCGGTCGAAGTTATCGTAGCCAAGTTTGAGGTTACGGCCTGCCGCGACGTGGCGTGCCTCGACTTCCTCCGGCCTGGAGAACGCGTAATAGGCCTCGCCCGCGGCCAGCAGCTTTGCCACCACGTCGCGGTAGATGTCCGTGCGCTGCGACTGCCGGTATGGGCCGTAGGGTCCGCCGACTTCTGGTCCCTCGTCCCAGTTGAGGCCGAGCCAGCGCAGCGCGTCGAGCAGCGCGAGATAGCTTGCTTCGCTGTCGCGTTCGGGGTCGGTATCTTCCAGGCGGAAGACGAACGTTCCGCCGGTATGGCGGGCATAGGCCCAGTTGAACAGCGCTGTGCGGATCAGCCCGACATGGGGAACGCCGGTAGGCGACGGGCAAAACCGGACTCGCACGCTGGTCGCTGCGGTCACGACATTCCTTTGCGGATAACGGAGTTGGTCAGGGTGCCGATGCGCTCGACGGTGACGCTGACGGTGTCGCCGTCGTCGATGGGACCGACGCCTTCGGGCGTGCCGGTAAGAATGAGATCGCCGGGCAACAATGTCATCACCGCGGAAATCCATTCCACGATGGCGCCGACGTCGTGGATCATCAGCGAGGTACGGCTGTGCTGTTTGACTTGGCCGTTGACTTCGGTCCGAAGCTCGAGGTTGGCAGGGTCGATGTCGGTGGTAATCCACGGTCCCACCGGGCAGAAGGTGTCGTGGCCCTTGGCCCGAGTCCACTGCCCGTCGGCCTGCTGGTGGTTGCGGGCCGACACATCGTTGCCGATGGTGTAGCCCAGAATGCTCTCGGCGGCCCGGGCGGCCGAGACGTCCTTACACGGGCGGCTGATCACCGCCGCCAATTCGCCCTCGAAATGCACCGGCGATGCATTGGCCGGCAACCGTATCGGCACGTTGGGTCCGATGATCGCGGTATTGGGTTTGAGGAATATCACCGGGTCGGCCGGCGCTGCCGGGCCTCCCATTTCGGCGACGTGGGCGGCGTAGTTCTTGCCGATGCAGACCACCTTGCTGGCCAGCATCGGTGCCAACAGCCGCACATCGGCCAGTGGCCAGGAGCGGCCGGTGAAGGTCGGTGTGCCGAAAGGGTGCTCGGCAATCTCCCACGCCGTCAGCGCACCGGGGTCGTCCCCCTCCCCTTCGATACTGACGAAGGCAACCCCGTCGGGGCTGGCGATTCGACCAAGGCGCACTCGCACCAGCCTAGTGACGACCGCCAGCGCGGCGAAGCCGGGCGCAGCGGGTCGTCACCCGATAAACCTAGTGACGACCGCCAGCGCGGCGAAGCCGGGCGCAGCGGGTCGTCACCCGATAAACTCAGTGACGACCGCCAGCGCGGCGAAGCCG
>JAFAQO010000521.1 GCA_019246375.1 Mycobacterium sp.
CCCGCGCGACGATGTAGGAGCCGCCGGCTCGGGTGTAGGCCATCACGACCTGCCGATACGACGCGGTCACCAGCACCAGGATCAACAAGATGACGCTCATTGTGGGAAGCAACAAGACGAACGCGGCCAGCCCGGCGTGCGGCAGCAGCTCGGTTAAGATCTGCTCGGGACCGTACGCGGTCGAGGAGATGGCGTCGGGTGAAAGCGCGCCGAGGGCAATGGGATTCGACAATCTCTCGGAGGACAACTCCTCGTTGATCAGGGGCTTACCCAAAAAGATCCGCTTGCACAAGTCGGAAAAAGACAGCGGTATTCCCCGCTCGATAGCCGATTGCGTCACGACCACAGTCCTTGTCCGATGTTCAGCATTGCAAGCAGTTTAAGATGCATCCCGCAAATGTCGGTCGATGATCAAGAATCCGCGCCGAGGCTGTGCGGCTGGCTAGGACATGTTTCGACAAATGGCGACCGCTGGGCAGGTTACTCGGCTTCGACTCGCAAAATTGGCGTCTCCACCTCGCCGATCTCTTCCGCTATCTGTTGCTCGACGCGGTCGGGGGATACCAGGGCTATGCGGGAGCCGACGTCGTAGGGCACGATGATCGCGGTCGCACCTGAGATCCGGCTCACGGCCCGGGCCATCTTGTCCGCGGTGCGGTCATGAAGCAGCCGACCGAGCAGCGGCGAAAATGTTCGACGCGGCAACAGCACTGTCACCTTGGAGCCGGGATGGTCGTTCAGCGCCTGCAGAACGAGCTCTTGTGCAGCCCTGCTCAGGTGACGATCGGGGCAGTCGACTACCCGCAGCTGGGTCTGACGGTCGTAATCCTCCCAGCGCTTCAGCAGCCGCCCCGCATGTTCTGCGTCGACGACGAAGTGGACCGCAATCAGTTCGTCGGCGTCCAGGCCCTTTCCGTAGCGCAGTGCCTCGATCTCCGCAAGGTCGACTGAATCCACAAAGACGAACACCCGAAGTCGCGCATGCCTCGCCAACTCGGGACGCTCGGTGCGCGACATCTCCAGCACGGAGGCCTCGGCCCGGTACTGCCGGTTGAGCCGCGTCAAAACGTACACCAGCACGGGGAAAACCACGACTACCAGCCAGGCCCCCTCGGTGAACTTGGCCACCACGAAGATCCCCACCACGATCGTCGACGAGATTCCGGCGGACACGTTGACCACCGCCTTGTGCCGCCAACCAGGCTCGCGGTGCGTGAGATGGTGTTTGGTCATGCCGTAGCCGGCCATCGCGAATGCTGTGAACACGCCGATCGCAAAGAAGGGAATCAACGCGTTGACCGAGGCTTTGGTCACCAACAACAGTGCCACCGCCAGCGCGGTCAGCGCGATGATGCCGTTGGAGAACACCAGACGGTGACCGCGTTTGGTCAGCGGTCGCGGCAAGAAACGGTCCGCTGCAACGAAACTCGTCAGTGCGGGAAATCCATTGAAGCTGGTATTGCAACCGGTGAACAGAATCGCGGCACTCGATGCCTGTACCAGAAAGTACAAAACGTCCCCGATAACTCCTTGGCCGAAAACTGCCCGGGCAATCTCGGAAAGCATCGACGGATACTCATTGACATACGGCGTGGCGTAGGTGACGTGCGCAAGCCAGGCGACACCGATCAGCAAGAACCCGAGGATGCAAGCCATCGCGGTTAAAACTCGACAGGCGTTGACACCTTGCGGTTGACGAAAGACGTCGATGGTGTTCGATATCGCCTCAACTCCGGTCAGCGATGAACCGCCGTTGGCGAAGGCGCGCAGCACCACCAAAATCGTCGCACCCATCACCAGACCACCGCCGTGATGGACCGGTACTGCTCCAACAATGTGGTGGGGATCGTATTTCGGTAGACCCCCGAAGACTTCACGAACGAGGCCGGTCACGATCGTCACCGCGATCATGATGACGAAAGCGTATGTCGTGATCGCGAATGTCCGACCCGACTGCCGCAATCCGCGCAGGTTGGCAAAGCAGATGACCAGCACCATAGCCACGGTGATCTCCAAATGGTAGGGACGCAGCGGAGGTATTGCCGAGACCACTGCCACCGTCCCCGCGGCGGGTTGCACCGCGACGGTGACCACATAGTCGATCAACAGCGCCGCGGCAGCGACCTGCGCCACCCGGGGCCCGAAGTTATCGCGCGCGACCATATAGGAGCCGCCGGCTCGGGAGTAGGCCATCACAACACCGCGATACGACAGTGTCACCAATACCAGAATCACCAAGATGACACCGATGATCGGAAGCAACAGCGCGAAAGCGGCCATCCCGGCATACGGCAGCAGTTCGATCATGATCTGTTCGGGACCGTAGGCCGTCGACGAGATAGCATCCGGTGAAAGTGCGCCGAGCGCAACAGGGTTCGACAGTCTCTCCGATTCCAGCTGCTCGCTGGTCAGCGGCTTACCCAAGAAGATCCGCTTGAACACGTCGGTGAAAGACGGCGGGATCACCTGCCCGCCTCCCGATGTTGTCACAACGCATCACATCCTTGGGTTATTAGACGACTTGGCTATGCCTGGTCGGCCATCGACAATATCCCGTTGCCGAATTGGCCTTTCTTTACGGTGATCCGGAGCAGTCGACCCAGCTAAATATCGTCACTATGCCCGGTCACCTGCGCTATTCGAGACTTGATGTCGTAGGGCACGATTTGCGCTGTCGCGCCCGGTATCCGGCTCACAGCCCGGGCGATCTTGTCCGCAGTACGGTCATGAAGCAGCCGGCCAACCAGCGGCGAAAACGTTCGACGCGGCAACAGCACCGTCACTTTGGTGCCGGGATGGTTGTTCAGCGCCTGCAGGACCAGCTCTTGTGCGGCCCGGCTCAGCAGACGATCAGGGCAGTTGACCACCCGCAGCTTGGTCTCGTGGTCGAAGTCTTCCCAGCGCTTCGACAACCGCGCGGCATGTGCCGCGTCCAGCACGAAGTGGACTGCGATCAGCTCGTCGGCCTGCAGTCCCTTTCCGTAGCGCAGTGCCTCGATCTCGGCGAGGTCGACCGAATCCACCAGAACGAACACCCGATGCCGTGCATGCCTGGCGAACTCCGGACGGCCGGTGCGAGACATCTCCAGAACCGACGCCTCGGCGCGGTATTGCCGGTTGAGCCGCATCAACGCCAACACCAGGATGGGAAAGACAACGACGACCAGCCAGGCTCCCTCGGTGAACTTGGCCACCGCGAAGATGCCCACCACGATCGTCGACAAGATGCCTGCGGACAGGTTGATCATTAGCTTGTGTCGCCAGCCGGGCCCACGGTGGGTGAGATGGTGTTTGGTCATGCCATAGCCGGCCATCGAGAACCCGGTGAACACGCCGATCGCGTAAAACGGCACCAGCGCAGTGACCGAGCCGCCCGTGACCACCAGCAGGACCACCGACAGCGCGGTCAGCGCGATGATGCCGTTGGAGAACACCAGACGATGGCCGCGTTTCGTCAACTGCCGCGGCAGAAAACGGTCTTCGGCGACGAAACTGGCCAATGCGGGAAATCCGTTGAAGCTGGTGTTGCCGCCGGTGAACAAGATCGCCGCCGTCGCCGCCTGTACCAAGAAGTAAAGGACGTTCCCGACCGGCCCGTGGCCGAAAACCACTCGGGCAATCTCGGAAAGCATAGACGGATATCCATTGACGTACGGCGTGGCACGGGTGATGTGCGCAAGCCAGGCCACACCAGCCAACAAGAACCCGAGAATGCAGGCCATGATTGTGAGCACTTTGCGGGCGTTGAGGCTCTCGGGCTTTCGGAAGCTGTTGACCGTGTTGGAGATCGCCTCTACTCCGGTCAGCGATGAGCCGCCGTTGGCGAAGGCGCGCAGCACAACCAGAATCGTCGCACCCATCACCAGACCGTTGCCCTGATGGACCGGCACCGCTCCGGCTATGTTCTGCGGATCGTATCGCGGTAGGTTTCCGAAGAATTCCCGAATGACGCCGGTCACGATCGTCAATCCGACCATTCCCACGAAGGCGTAGGTCGGCGCCGCGAAACGAAGTCCGGCTTCCCGCAGTCCACGCAGGTTGGCAAAACACATGACCAGCACCACGGCCACCGTGATTTCCAAGCTGTAGGGCCCGAGCGCGGGTATCGCCGAAACCACCGCCACCGTCCCTGCCGCGCATTGCACGGCGACGGTGACCACATAGTCGATCAACAGCGACGCCGCGGCGATCTGCGCCACCCGGGGCCCGAAGTTTTCCCGGGCAACGATGTAGGAGCCGCCGGAACGGGTGTAAGCCATGACGACCTGGCGATACGATGCGGCGACCAACACCAGAATCAATAAGATGACACCGGTGATCGGAAGTAACAACGCGAACGCGGCCAATCCGGCAGCCGGGAGCAGTTCGATCATGATCTGTTCAGGACCGTAGGCGGTCGAGGAGATCGCATCTGGTGAAAGGACGCCAAGGGCAACGGGATTCGATAGTCTTTCGTGCTGGAGCTGGTCGGTGATCATCGGCTTGCCGAGCAGGGCCCGCTTACACACGTCAGAAAAAGACGGCGATATCCGCTGCCCGTTAGCCAGATTTGTCACAACCTTTTCCCTTACCCAGACTGTGAAGCTTGCCGAAAGCCTAGATGCGATATGCCGATCTCGCGCGCCGAGCATTATGTTCATGCGTTCCCGGCGGTGACTAAATTCAGTCGATGACCAACGCTCCTTCAGCGAGTTCGTCGAAACGCTCAATAGCCTCGTCGCCCTCAGCGTCGATGCCCCGAAGCGGCCCACGGTCGGCGAGGTAACGCTGGACGTATAACCGAGCGACGATCGCCTTGCGCTCCGCCTTGCGAGTGGCCCGCTCCCAGGCTGCCTGCTCGGTGAGCAAGGCGCCGGCGTAGACGTCGCCCATGAATTGGGCAAGTGAGAACAGCCGTGCCTCGGCGACACCGCCGTGCAGTTTGGTCCACGCAGTGATCGCCGCGTCGAGGTCTTCGATGCGGCGGCGCACCAAACGTGTCGTGTCATCGTCGTCGGAGACTGACACCGCGTCGCGCAGGCGTGCCAGCAGCGGCTCGTGCGCCCGCATCCGCTGGATTCCCCGCCGCACGTCGAGGCACAGAACGTTGTCCGGGCCCTCCCAGATGGTGTTGACCTGTGCGTCGCGCAAAAGTCTTGCCACCGGCCAGCTTTCGATGTAGCCGTTTCCGCCGTGGATCTCAATCGCATCCGATGACATGGTGATGCCCAATCGGCACACCTTGAGCTTGGTGACCGGCACGGCGATGCGCTGACCCACCGCGCTGGGCTGCTGATGGTTGGCGAACCCGGTGCTGTCGAACACCAGCGCTTGTGCGGCTTCGACGTCGACGATCATCTCGGCCAGCTTGCGGCGCATCAACGGTTTGTCGATGAGACGGTCGCCGAACGCGCGCCGCTGTCGGGCATAACACAGCGACTCCACCAGCGCCCGCCGGGCGTTACCCAGCGCAAATAAGGCGATGCCGAGTCGCGCCGCGTTGGTCAGTTCCATCATCCGGCCCAGCCCCTTGCCGTCGTGCAGTCCGGCCTCAGAAGCCTCGTCACTCGGCTCACCGGAGAGCAGGAAGGCCTCCGCGTCGACGAACTCCACCTCACC
>JAFAQO010000551.1 GCA_019246375.1 Mycobacterium sp.
GTCGACGTGCACTGCATGGGCGTGCCCCGGTCGGGTGCCTTCGTCCACCAGCCGGACTCGCGGTTGCGCGGCGCCAACCCGGCGCTGGCGACTTTGTCCAGCGACCTGCTCATGGCCAATGCCGCCGCGGCGGCCAACGTCGTGCACTCGCACACCTGGTACACCGGACTGGCCGGGCACTTGGCGGCGTTGCTTTACCACCTCCCCCATGTGGTGACCGCGCATTCGCTCGAACCGCTGCGACCATGGAAAGCCGAACAGCTCGGCGGCGGCTACCGGCTGTCGTTATGGGTTGAGCGGACGGCGGTGAGCGCCGCGGACGCCGTCATCGCGGTCAGCTCGGGCATGCGCGACGACGTGCTGCGGCTCTACCCGGCTCTGGATCCGAGTCGGGTGCACATCGTGAAGAACGGAATTGACACCGACGTGTGGTATCCCGCCCCGCCGGTGCCGGGCGAGTCGGTGCTGGCCCAATTGGGGGTCGATCCGAGCCGGCCTATCGCGGCGTTCGTCGGCCGTATCACCCGCCAAAAAGGGGTCCCTCACCTCGTCGCGGCTGCACACCGGTTCAGCCCCGCGGTGCAGGTCGTGCTGTGCGCTGGAGCTCCCGACACCCCGGAGATTGCCGCTGAAGTGAGCGCCGCGGTAAGCAGATTGGCCCGCGAGCGCAACGGCGTCTTTTGGTTACGGGAGATGCTGCCGATTGGGCAGGTTCGCGAAATACTTTCGGCTGCAACGGTTTTCGTATGCCCATCAGTATACGAGCCGTTGGGCATCGTCAATCTGGAGGCGATGGCCTGCGGGACAGCGGTGGTGGCCTCCGACGTCGGCGGGATACCGGAGGTCGTCGCCGACGGGATCACCGGATCACTGGTGCACTATCAGCCGGACAATCCGGCCGAATACGAAGCCGCGCTGGCCGATGCGGTCAATGCCCTGGTGGCCGATCCCGAGCGGGCCGAGCGCTACGGGCAAGCCGGACGCCGGCGTTGTATCGAGGAGTTCTCCTGGGCGCAGATCGCCCAGCAGACGCTGCAGATCTACCGGAAGGTGTGCGGTAGCGCCGAGGAAGTTTCGTTCGACCGGGTTTAGCTGGTGACACCCTTGAGTTCGTCACCCAACGCGGCGGCTTCGTCGGGTGTCAGCTCGACGACGAGTCGACCGCCACCCTCCAGCGGTACTCTCATCACGATGCCGCGCCCCTCCTTGGTCGCTTCGAGAGGACCGTCCCCGGTCCGGGGCTTCATCGCCGCCATCGAGTGCTCCCTCCAGATTCGAGCTGGCCCGCCGTCACGGACCGGTTGAAGGCCGGGCACGCCCCATACCCGGCGTTGAACTGCCAATTCACCCCCCTATTGTTCCCTATCGACACCGACAGTTTTGCAAGACCCGGCTCTCGGCGGGTCTCACTGGGCTGCCGGGGGCACCCAGCACGTGCGCAGGTGATCGTCGACCATCCCGGTCGCCTGCATCAAGGCATAGGCAGTAGTGGGTCCGACGAACCGAAACCCCAGTCGTTTCAGTTCACGTGCCATCGCCTTCGATTCGGCTGTGGTCGCGGGAATCTCGGACGCATCGGCGGGCCGTGGCCGCGGTGGCGGCGCGAACGACCACAGCAGTTCGGCAAGCTGTGCTGCACCACCCAAATCGGCGGTCGCGCGCGCGTTGGCGATCGTCGCTTCGATCTTCGCAAGGTTGCGGACGATCCCCTGATCGGCCATCAGCCGGACTACGTCGTCATCGGTGTAGCGAGCGATCTTCTCGATGTCGAAGCCGGCAAACGCGCGCCGGAAGTTCTCCCGCTTCCGCAGGATGGTCAGCCAAGACAACCCGCTCTGAAAACCCTCCAGGCTCATCCGCTCGAACAACGCCACCCCACTGCGTACCGGGCGGCCCCATTCGTTGTCGTGATAGTCGCGATAGAGCGTGGAGTCCGACCCTAATCGAATTTCCGCCCAGCCGCAGCGGAGCAGCCCGTCGTCGGGCACCGCGGTCAAGTGAAGTTCCGCTCGTCTTCTCGCCCATTACCGTCGTCATCGACCTCCCCGGTGGCGGCCGATGAACGCACCGACGCAAGTTGGCCGCGCAACGAATCCAGCTCCTGGCCGAGCCGATCCAGCACCCAATCCACTTCGCTGGTTTTGTAACCGCGCAGCGCTTGGGTGAACCTGACCGCGTCGACGTCGGCGCCGGTGATGCCGGACGCGGGCAGCACCGTGGCCGTCGTTGCCCGCGGCAGTGGCGGCAGCTGCTCACCGCGGCCGAACAGCAGGCTGGCGACACCGAACAGCACCACGGCCACCAGGATCAACACCACCAGATACAGCAATACCAACGCCACGCATTGATAGTGCCTTATCCGCCAGATGGTCGAACGGGTTCTCAGCGCAGCTGCAGTGCGTTCATCGGCGGCCGGTCCGCCAGCGACACCGGCGACGTGCGAGGCGTGTAGTTCTCGCCGTTGGCGAAGAACTGGGTCAGCCCTATCCCGGAGTCGGGGACTCCGCAGCGCGAGAGCAGCGTCGCGATGACCTGGCGGCTCATCGCACCCAGCTCGGTCAAGGACCGGTTGCGATGTGCCCGCACACCAAGGTTGACCTGGGCGATCGCATCGAGACCTAGCCGGTCGTAGGTGTCGACCAGCAGGCCGATCTCCACGCCGTAGCCCGGTGCGAACGGCACCGACATCAGCAGCTCCCGGCTGGCCGCGTACTCGCCGCCCAGCGGCTGCAGTATGCAGCCCAACTCGGGGCGCAGCGCCGCGAGCAGCGGCCGTGCCACCAGTTCGGTGACCCGGCCGCCCCCGGTGGCGCTCTCCGTCCCGCTCAGGTCGCCACCATCCCCCATATTCAGGGGCCGCCGGTAGAAGCTTTTGACCAGATGGATGCCATCGCCGGTGAGCAGCGGGCCGAGTAGCCACGGCACGAACATCGGGTCGGGAGCGATGAGGTCGGAATCGATGAACACCACCAGGTCGCCGGAGGTGGCCGCGAGCGAGCGCCACAACACCTCCCCCTTGCCGGGTCGCGGCGGGACTTCCGGCAGGGCCTGTTCCCGGGTCACGACACAGGCGCCCGCGGCGATGGCCCGGATCTCGGTGTCGTCGGTTGAGCCGGAGTCGACCACGATCAGCTCATCGACCAGCCCACCGAGGAGCGGCGAGATGCTATCGATGACCGATTCGATGGTTTCTTCCTCGTTGAGCGCCGGCAGCACCACGGAGATCGTCCGACCAGCTTTGGCAGCCTCCAATTCAGCGACCGTCCAGTCGGGACGGCTCCAGCTGCGATCCAACAGCCAGGTGTCCCCGGGCAGCCCGGCAAGCGGGTCATCGCCGGCGATCAACTCGGACGCGGTCATGCCAGTCCCCGCACCGTGCGCGTCGGCGGACGCGTGCCGCTGACGGAGGCCACCATCTCGAGCACCCGACGGGTGGGGCCTACCTCATGCACCCGAAACATCCGGGCACCGGCAGCGGCGGCCAAAGCGGTGGCTGTCAGTGTTCCCTCCAGCCGTTCGGTCAGATCCACGCCAAGAGTCTCCCCGATAAAGTCCTTGTTGCTGAGTGCCATCAAAACGGGCCATCCGGTGTTAACAAGATCTTCCATGTGGCGCAATAGCGCCAAGCCGTGGAACGTGTTCTTGCCGAAATCGTGGGTCGGGTCCACCAGCACCCGGTCGCGGGCAACCCCGGCGGCGACCGCGCGTTCTGCAGCGGCGGTGACCTCGCGGATCACGTCATCAACCACACCGCGGATCGTCGTGCCGTAGCTCACCCGGAACGGACGGGTCCGCGGCGCGGCGCCGCCAGTGTGCGAACAAACCAAGCCGGCGCCGAATTCTGCGGCAACGTCGGGCATAGCACGGTCGGCACCGCCCCAGGTGTCGTTGATCAGATCCGCACCCGCCTGGCAAGCCGGTCCGGCCACCGCCGAACGCCACGTGTCGACGCTGATCAGCTGGTCCGGATACGCATCGCGCACCCACTCGATGAACGGCACCACCCGGGCGGTCTCGGTATCGCCGTCGACGTGCTCGCCGGGGCCCGCCTTGACCCCTCCGACGTCGATGACGTCCGCGCCGTCGGCGATGGCTCGGTGCACGGCGGCCTTGGCCGCATCTTCGGTGAAGGTGGCGCCGCGGTCGTAAAACGAATCA
>JAFAQO010000692.1 GCA_019246375.1 Mycobacterium sp.
ATTCGTTTCGACAGCCGGCCGCCAGGCATTCGTCAAGGCTTTAGCCTCGGCAACGCGACGAGATCTTGCCCTCGACATCGTTGACCAGTTCCGGCAAGTGATCGTTGATGTAGAAGTGATGACCGGGCTCGCTGAACACCCGGGCGGTGAACTCTGACGTCGTGCGTTCCGACCACGGCGCTACCTTTTCGTAGGTGGCGACCTCGTCGTCATCGCCCAAAAACGCGAAAATGGGACACGACACCGTCGCGTCAGGCGGGCATTCGTACTTCGAGATGGCTTTGAGTCCCCGCAGTGTCGGCAGGATCTTCGCAGCGAATTCCTCGTCTTCCAAGAACTGCGGGTTCACGCCGGTGAAGTCGCTGACAGCGTCGAGCAGGCCGCGATCCGACTCCGGGATGTACTCGTAACCGACTCGGCCGGGTGCAGCACAAGCAGATACGAATAAGCCGGCAATAGGGTTCTGCGCCGTTTCGAATCGGCGGGCCACCTCGAATGCCAGCAAGCCGCCCATGCTGTGGCCGAAGAAAACAACCTGCTGCGCGGACTTATCGGTCGGTGAGAGCATCGTGCATACCCGGTCGGCGAGATCGGGAATGCTGGTGAAAGACCCAAGGTCGTGGCTACCGCGCCGTCCCGGATACTGGACAGCAATGCATTTGACGTCGCTGGAGAAAGCCTTGGCGAAGGGCACGTAATACTGCGCCGATCCACCGGCATGCGGGAAGATGTAAAGCTTTGTCGGACAGACGGTCACGCGGTCACAATACCGTGCCGAACTCCATTAGCCTGATGCCGCCTCGAGTATTTGCTGAGCGGCGAGTGCCGGGGTCAACTCCCCTGCCAGTACCTGCCGCTCCACCTCCGCACGAATCTTGCGCACGGCAGGGTTGGACAGTACCCGATCGAGCACCGTGTCGCGGACCATCTGCCAGGTCCAGTCCACCTGCTGCGCCCGGCGGCGCGCCTCGAACTCGCCGGCGCCGGTAAGCACGTGACGATGCCGCTCGACGGTGTCCCACAGCTCGGTCAGACCGGTTCGCTGCAAGGCGCTCATGGTGAGAACCGGTGGGCGCCAGAGGGTGTCGCGCGGGTAGATCAAGCGGATAGCCATCGAAAGCTCCCGCGCGGCTGACCGCGCATCGGTGAGGTGGTCACCGTCGGCCTTATTCACCACGACGATGTCGGCCAGCTCCAGCACACCTTTCTTGATGCCCTGCAATTGATCACCGGTTCGGGCCAGGGTCAAAAAGACGAATGTGTCGACCATGTTGGCCACCGCCACTTCCGACTGGCCGACCCCGACCGTTTCGACCAGAATCACATCGAAGCCGGCGGCTTCCAGCAGCACGATCGTTTCGCGGGTTGCCTTGGCGACCCCGCCGAGCGTGCCGGAAGTCGGGGACGGACGGATGTAAGCGTCGGGATGCATTGCCAGTTGCGGCATCCGGGTCTTGTCGCCGAGTATCGATCCCCCGGTTCGGGTCGACGACGGGTCGACGGCCAGCACCGCCACCTGGTGGCCCTGCTCGATCAAATAGATGCCGAGCGCCTCGATTGCAGTCGACTTGCCCACCCCCGGCACCCCGGTAATGCCGACGTGATGGGCATTCCCGGCCTCGGGCGTCAGCGCGAGCAGCAGCTGCTGTGCTCTTTCGCGATGGTCGCCCCGGGTGGATTCCACCAAGGTGATGGCGCGCGGCAGAGCCGCGCGGTCGCCGCCGCGTACCGCCGCCGCGAGCTCTTCGACGGTGTCGTCCGGGTCGCCTGCCATCTAGCTGAGGGTGTAGCCCAACCGCTCGGCAAGCTTCTGTAGCAAGCCGATCGCCGCCTCGGCGATCACCGTTCCGGGCGGAAAGATGGCGGTGGCCCCGGCAGCATACAGCTCGTCGAAGTCACCCGGTGGAACGACGCCGCCGACCACAATCATGATGTCGGGCCGGCCCACTTCGGCCAGCGCGTCGCGCAGTGCGGGCACCAGCGTCAGGTGGCCGGCGGCCAGCGAGGACACCCCGATGACGTGGACGTCGTTGTCGGCAGCCTGTCGGGCCACCTCCTCCGGGGTGGAGAACAACGGTCCGACGTCGACGTCGAACCCGATGTCGGCGAACGCCGTCGCGATCACCTTCTGACCGCGATCGTGCCCGTCCTGACCCATCTTGGCCACCAGAATCCTGGGCCGGCGGCCCTCGGCCTCGGCGAACTTCTCGACTAATTCCGTCGCGCTTGCGATGTTGGTGGCCTTTCCGGCTTCGTCGCGGTAGACCCCGGCGATGGTACGGATCTCCGCCTGGTGACGCCCATATACCTTTTCCAGTGCGCCGGAGATCTCTCCGACGGTGGCTTTGGCCCTGGCAGCGTCTATGGCCAGCGCCAGCAGGTTGTTGCGCAGTCCGTCGTCGCCGGCGGGGCCGTGCGCGGCGGCTGCGCGGGCCAGCTCGGCCAGCGCTTGGTCGACGGCTTCCTGGTCTCGATTCGCCCGCAGCTCCTGCAGTTTGGCCAGCTGCTCGGCGCGCACCCGGCTGTTCTCGACTTTGAGTACCTCGATCTCGTGGTCCTCGTCGACCTGATACTTGTTGACGCCGATCACCGGTTGGCGCCCGGAGTCGATGCGGGCCTGCGTGCGCGCGGCGGCCTCTTCGATCCTGAGCTTGGGGATGCCGTCGTCGATCGCCTGGGCCATCCCGCCGTGCTCGGCGACCTCCTGTATGTGGGCACGGGCGCGCTCGGCCAGCTGATGGGTCAACCACTCCACGTAGTAGGAGCCGGCCCACGGGTCGATCGGCCTGGTGGTGCCGGACTCCTGCTGCAGTACAAGCTGAGTGTTGCGTGCGATCCGTGCGGAGAAGTCGGTGGGCAGCGCCAGCGCCTCGTCGAGCGCGTTGGTATGCAGCGACTGGGTATGGCCCTGAGTGGCGGCCATTGCCTCGATGCAGGTGCGTGCGACGTTGTTGAAAGCGTCCTGGGCGGTCAGCGACCAGCCTGAGGTCTGCGAATGGGTACGCAGCGACAACGATTTCGGATTCTTCGGCTCGAACTGGGCGACCAGCTCGCTCCACAGCAGCCGGCCCGCGCGCAGCTTGGCGACTTCCATGAAGAAGCTCATTCCGATGCCCCAGAAGAACGACAGCCGGGGCGCGAACTTGTCGATGTCCAGGTCGGCGTCCAGGCCGGCCTTGATGTAGTCGACTCCGTCCGCCAGCGTGTAGGCCAGCTCCAAATCCGCTGTGGCACCGGCTTCCTGGATATGGTAGCCGGAGATCGAGATGGAGTTGAACTTGGGCATCTTCGCACTGGTGTAGGCGAAGATGTCGGAGATGATGCGCATCGACGGTTTGGGCGGATAGATGTAGGTGTTGCGCACCATGAACTCTTTGAGGATGTCGTTCTGGATGGTGCCGGCCAGCTGCTCCGGCGGCACCCCCTGCTCCTCGGCGGCCACCACGTACAGCGCCAGGATCGGCAGCACCGCACCGTTCATCGTCATCGACACCGACACCGCGGACAGGTCGATGCCGTCGAACAGCTGCCGCATGTCGAGTATGGAATCGATTGCCACGCCGGCCATTCCGACGTCGCCCTGGACGCGGGGATGGTCGGAGTCGTAGCCGCG
>JAFAQO010000198.1 GCA_019246375.1 Mycobacterium sp.
CGGCTGTGTACGAGATCAGCAACTACATCGTCGGCGTCGAGCAGCTGACCACCACCACACTGCGCAACGTCGTCGGCGGCATGACGCTCGAGCAGACGCTGACGTCGCGTGACCAGATCAACGGCCAGTTGCGGGGCGTGCTCGACGAGGCGACCGGTCGCTGGGGCCTGCGCGTCGCCCGGGTCGAGTTGCGCAGCATCGACCCGCCGCCGTCGATTCAGGCGTCGATGGAAAAACAGATGAAGGCCGACCGCGAAAAACGCGCGATGATCCTGACGGCCGAGGGCATGCGCGAGGCCGCGATCAAGGAGGCCGAAGGCCAGAAGCAGGCGCAGATCCTGGCCGCCGAGGGCGCCAAGCAGGCCGAGATCCTGGCCGCCGAGGCCGAGCGGCAGTCCCGGATGCTGCGCGCCCAAGGGGAGCGGGCCGCGGCATATCTGCAGGCCCAAGGCCAGGCCAAGGCCATCGAGAAAACCTTCGCGGCGATCAAAGCCGGGCGGCCCACCCCGGAGCTGCTGGCCTACCAGTATCTGCTGACGCTGCCGCAGATCGCCCAGGGCGAAGCCAGCAAGGTGTGGGTGGTGCCCAGCGACTTCGGCGCGGCGTTGCAGGGTTTCACAAAAATGCTGGGCGCGCCGGGCGAGGACGGGGTCTTCCGGTATCACCCGTCCCCGGTTGAGGAGGACCTGCCCAAGCCAGAAGATGACAGCGACGAGATCGCCGACTGGTTCACCACCCAAACCGACCCGGCGATCGTCGAGGCGGTGGCCAAGGCTGAGGCCGACGCGCGTAAGCCGGTCGAAGGGCCGATCGGGACGCCATCGGAGTTGACCCAATAAGATGTCGCGATGAGCGCTTTCACTTCTCCGAAAACCTATGCGGCCCTAGCAGCTTTCCAAGCCGGCGACGCGGTGGCGTGCGCGATTCCCGTTGCTCCCATCACTAAAGCTCTTGACACACTTGAAGTTCCGCCTGATATTCGGTGGGTCCTTCCGGTAGTCAAGGCGGCCGCCGCACTGGGTCTGCTGTCGGTCACCAGGTTTCCGGCGCTGGCGCGGCTGACCACGGCAATGCTCACGGTGTACTTCATGCTCGCAGTCGGCGCGCACATCCGCGTGCGTGACCGGGTCATCAACGCCATCCCGGCGGCGTCGTTACTGGTGACGTTCGCGACGATGACCCTCAAGGGCCCGGATCGGGGTCGGGCTTAGTCGCTTTGGTGAGCAACCGGGCGAGTCGCAGCCGACCATTGGTAGCGGCGTGTTGCTTTTGCTTTTGAATCGGCGCCTTACGGGTACCTCACCACGCAATGAATACAGCGAAGCGTGCGCGTGGTGGGAAACGGTCTCGCCGGCGGAAATGGGCACGCAAAGACATCAGGGTCTCCGATCCGGCTGCGATGCGTCGGTCCATCAAGGGAACCGCGATCGGCAACTTCATGGAGTGGTACGACTTCGGCGTCTACGGCTACATCGCCACCACCATCGCGCAAGTTTTTTATCCCGGCAACAGTGTCAGCGCGGTCCACCTCATCGCCACCTTCAGCACGCTGGCGGCGGCGTTCGTGGTGCGTCCACTGGGCGGGTTCATTTTCGGCCCGCTCGGCGACCGTATCGGGCGCAAGCGGGTGCTGGTCATCACGATCCTGTTGATGACGATAGGGACGACGACGTCGGGTTTGCTCCCCGGTTACAGCACAATCGGCATCTGGGCGCCGATCCTGCTCGTCGTCGCCCGAATCTTCCAAGGCCTCTCCACCGGTGGCGAGTACGTAGGGGCGATGACCTATGTCGTTGAGCAGGCCCCGGACCGCAAACGCGGCATGATGGTCGGCTTCCTGCCGTTGGGCAATCTGGCCGGGTTCGTGCTCGCCGGGTTGCTGGTGACCGGGCTGCAGACCTGGCTGTCGAGACACGACATGCTGACCTGGGGCTGGCGGATTCCACTGCTGCTGAGCGCGCCCTTCGGGCTGATCGCGCTCTATATGCGCCTGCGGCTCGACGAGTCACCGGCCTACGAGAACGCGAGCGACGGCGCGGATGCGTCGGGTGACCATGGCCGGGACCAATTTCGGCGCACGGTCGTGGAGCAGTGGAAGCCTCTGCTGATCTGTGCGGCGCTCGTGTGGACCGCAAACGCCGCCGATTTCATGATCACCGGATACCTGCCGACGTACCTCAAGGTATTCGCGCACGTCGGTCACACTGCCGGACTGGCGATGATCACTGCGACGTTGACGATCCTGATGGTCGTCCTGGTGTTCGTCGCGAAGCTGTCCGACCGCATCGGCGTCAAACCGATCATGTGGACGGGTTGCGGGCTGCTGGTCGGGGCTTCGATCCCGGCGTTCCTGCTTATCCGCTCCGGGGGCAGCTATGCGGTGATCTTCCTTGGTGTGCTGTTGATCGGGCTGATGGAACTCTGCTTTGACAGCACTTCTCCGCCGGCGCTGCCGGCACTGTTCCCCACCGATGTGCGCTACGGGGCTCTGGCTATCGCGTACAACGTCTCGATATCGACGGTCGGCGGCACCAGCCCGCTGATCGCTCAAGCGCTGATATCCGGCACCGGCGACGTCATGGTGCCGGCCTACATGTTGATCGTGGCGGGTCTGGTAGGTGCGGTCACTCTGTTCTTTACGCCGGAAGTGGCCGGCAAGCGGCTGCCAGGTTCCGGGCCTGCGGTTGAGAGCGAGGAACAGGCCCGCGCCCTGGCTAAAGAAGGGTTTGTGGATTAGCGCCCTGCCACCCAGCACGGGTTGCGCCCAGCCCGTCGGACCGGCCTATTAAGAGCGGTCCGAGCTGCTATTTCGCTGACTCGACGCCCGGATGCCGTCCCGCCCGCTGCGGCAGGAGAACGATGAGCGCGACGATGATGGCCGCGATTACCGCGGAAGCCAGCGGGCGGCTTAGGCTTAGGCCGCCCTGGCTCACAGGCTTATCAAGGAAATCGCCCACAGTTGCGCCGAGCGGCCGGGTCAAGATGAAGGCCACCCAGAAAAGGGTGACGCGCGAGATGCTTGTCCAGTAATACAGGGCCGCGACCCCGGCGAGAGCAGCAGCAAACACCAGCGCACCGCGTTCGTAGCCAAGGTCGCCGGTGTCGGCGAGCCAATCGCCGAGAGCTGTGCCCAGAGTCTGCGAGAACGTAATGGTCGCCCAGTAGAACGCCTCGACTTTCGGCGTCGAAACCGTGGTCACCGACACCGTCCCCTGCGACCAATACCAGAGTCCCAGGGTGGCGAGCACGCAGAACAACAGCAGACTCGATCCGCCCGTGTAGCCGATTCCGAGCGAGCGGTCGGCGAAGTCGGCCATCGCCGTGCCGAACGTCGTCGAGGCGATGATCGTCGCCCAGTAGAGAAACGGGTGGAAGCGTTTGGCCCAAATCTGCGCGACGACGAGCGCCACAAGCACGACGCCGAACAACACGACGCCGGCGAGATAACCCCAATTCAACGTCATGGTCACGGTGGCGCCGCCGGCCTCACCGAGCGTCGTTGCCAAAACCTTGATGATCCAGAAGCCCAACGTGACTTCTGGCACCTTGCTCAACGTGAGTTTCGTGTCGTCAGTCATGGTGATGTTTGCCGCTTTCGTGGGTGCATCGCAACATCAGTGTCAGCGACGACCGACCTCCTTCTTTAGTGCTTATGTTGGGCGACGGCATTGACAGTTTCGTTACCGGTGATCGGTTATCGATGGGTCGTAACCGGGTTCTCCGACACGAGTAGTTGGTGGCATATGTCATGAGTAGTCGGCGGTTCCTGACCCTTCGCGGAGACACACGTCGTTCAGCGCGGGATGGCCGGCTCGGCATCCTCCTGCCGGTCGACTGACCGCCTGTGGTGATGCCGACGGTGGTGACGGACCTCGTAGACCAGCACCGCCACCCCGACGGCGCCCGTGCACAGCGACACGAGGAACAGCAGCGGGCTGACATGGCCAGTCAGGGCGTCGCCCAAGATCACCACAGCCGCGGTCCCCGGAGCCACGCCGGCCAGGGTGGCCAGCGTGTAGGGCAGCACGCGCACCGCTGAAGCACCGGCGGCGTAGTTGAGAACCGAGAACGGCACGGCCGGAATCAACCGCAGCGACAGGATCGCCGGCCAGCCGCGATCCCGCAAACGGTCGTCGAGTGTGTCGACGGTCCGGTGACGCACCAGCCGGCTGAGTTGCCAGCCGGCCGCGCGCACCAGCAGCAACGCGATAAGTGCACTGGCGGTGCTGGCAACAACGGCCAGCACCACGCCGAGCACCGGACCGAACAGTAGGCCGGCGGCCAGCGTGAACGCGGTGCGCGGGAACGGCAGCACTGTGACGGCGATATGCGCGACCAGGAAGGCCGCCGGGAACCAGGGGCCCACCGACGTCGCCCAGTCACGCAACTGCACCGCGGTGGGAAGCGGCACCAGCAGCGCCACCGCGACCAGGGCGGCGATCGCAGCCGTTGTCACGACGATCCGTCGTTTCGGCATCTGGCGTGCTGTCGCGACGACCGCAGAAGCGACACCGCGCACCATGGCGGCAATTTTGCTGGCGACAGGCGCGGTCACGGCTCACCAGGCTACGGGCCGTTCGTGAACTTCTCGTTGCCTGTGGTTGGAATTTCCCAGATT
>JAFAQO010000215.1 GCA_019246375.1 Mycobacterium sp.
ACGGCTTGGGCACGTTCAATGAATAGGGAGACCGCGGCAGAGTCGATTCCCGCGCCGACATCCAGCGAGGGCACCGGCCACAGTTGCTCGTCGGCGACCCTTAGTCCTTCGCGGCTGGTCGCCAGAAGCTTGACGGTCGCCGAGTGCGCCAGGATCGCCTCAACCAAACCGGCTGCGGCGTCGAGGACGTGCTCGCAGTTGTCGAACACCAGCAGCCAGACTCTGCCCTCCAACGCGGCCGCGACGCTGTTAGCCACGCTCATCCCGGGCTGTTGGATGATGCCCAGCACCGCGGCCACCGCGTCGGGCACCGCCGCCGGATCGGCGACCGCGGCTAAGTCGAAAAACCAAACCCCGTCGGGGAATTCATCGGCTAGCCGCACCGCGACTTCCAATGCCAGGCGGGTTTTGCCGACCCCGCCCACCCCGGTCAACGTCATCAACCGATGAGCCTTCACCACCGTTTGCAGCGCGGGTGATGGCCGCCGGGCAGCCGCCGCGCACACGCGCACAGGATTTCATAAGGAACGCTGTCGCACTCCGAACATCGTCGGATCCGGCGCGGTCACCGGATACACGTGGTGAAATCAACTTCCGCGACACACCTATAACTGCGCGGAGGTGACATGCGATGGGCCACTACCGATCGAACGTGCGAGACCTGGAGTTCAACCTGTTCGATGTTCTCGGCCTCGACGCCGTGCTCGATTCGGGCGCCTACGGTGAGCTGGACACGGCGACGGTGCGGGAGATTCTCGGCGAGGTGGCGCGGCTGTCCGAGGGGGCGATCGCAGACTCGTTCGTCGAAGGCGACCGCAACCCGCCGCGGTTCGTTCCGGGCGAGCACACCATCGCGGTGCCGGATTCGGTGCGGCGGACCGTGGCCACGTTCAAGGATGCCGGGTGGTGGCGGATCGGGATGTCCGAGGTGATCGGTGGGGTGCCCGCACCGGCCCCGGTGACCTGGGCGGTCAACGAGATGATGGCCTGCGCGAACCCGGCCATGCAGTGGTACAGCACTCCGGTCATGTCGCAAGTGCTCGCGCTCGTCGGCACCGAACAGCAGAAGCGTTGGGCGCGAATCGGCCTGGAGCGAGGATGGATGGGCACGATGGCGCTGACCGAACCCGACGCAGGTTCCGACGTGGGCGCGGGGCGCACCAAGGCGATCGCGCAATTAGACGGCACCTGGCACATCGAGGGTGTGAAGCGGTTCATCTCCGGCGGCGACGTCGGTGACACCGCGGAGAACCTGTTCCACCTCGTGCTGGCGCGTCCGGTGGGTGCCCAACCCGGTACGAAGGGCCTGAGCCTGTTCTACGTCCCGAAATACCGGTTCGATCCACACACGCTAGACCTGCGGGAGCGTAACGGAGTGTTCGCGACGGCACTGGAAGAAAAGATGGGCTTGAAAGCGTCCCCGACCTGCGAGTTGACGTTCGGCGCGACCGACATCCCCGCCGTCGGGTTTCTGGTCGGCGACGTGCACAACGGCATCGCCCAGATGTTCAAGGCCATCGAGTACGCACGGATGATGGTCGGTATTAAGTCCAGCGGGACCCTGTCGACCGCGTATCAGCACGCGCTCGACTATGCGAAGCAGCGTGTACAGGGCCCCGACCTGACCCGCGTCGCGGACAAGACCGCGCCCCGAGTGCCGATCATGCGCCACCCTGACGTGCGGCGAAGCCTCATGTTGCAGAAGGCGTACGCCGAAGGGCTGCGCGCACTGTACATGTACACCGCCGCGCACTCCTACGACTTCGGGGTCGCACTGGTGCCGGGCGTGGACGCCGACTTGGCGGCGCGTGTGCAGGATCTGCTGCTGCCGATCGTCAAGGGCGTCGGATCCGAGAAGTCCTACCAGTGGATCAACGAAAGCCTGCAAATCCTCGGCGGATCCGGGTATTTGAAGGACTATCCCATTGAGCAATACATCCGAGATACCAGGATCGACTCACTCTACGAAGGCACGACCGCGATCCAGTCGCTGGACTTCGTGTTCCGCAAGATCGCGCGGGACCGAGGCGTCGCCTTCGCGCATGTCGCCGGCGAGATCGCCGCGTTCATCGACAACATCACCGGCGACCGGCTCAAGGCCGAGCGCGCACTCCTCCAGGCCGCCCTGTCGGACGTGCAGGCGATGACCGGCACGATTACGACATATCTGCTTGCCGCAGAACATAATCCCACGGCGCTGTACAAGATCGGGCTGGTGTCCGTGGCATTTCTGCACGCGGTCGGCGACATGCTCATTTCTTGGCGACTGCTCGTGCAGGCCGACATCGCTGCTGCCACGCTCGATGCCCGTGGAGACGATTCCTTCTACCGCGGCAAGCTCGCCGCCGCCTCGTTCTTCGCCAAGACCATCCTGCCGGCAATTTCGGCGACCCGCACCGTCGTCGAGAACGTCGACACCGACCTGATGGACATTGCCGACGACGCCTTCTGACGCGTTACCGGAGGGTGCAAGACGGGCCACGAGACAACCGCGGCGAGTCGCTACGTCGGGGCGGTATGGCACAAGGACCGCCGCCGGGCTCCTGCCGCGCGACGCCTCACCACTTTCCTCACCACCTCGGGAGCCGAGGTGCTCGGTGGTGGCTGAACTGTCCTCCCCAGCCGAGCGGACCTCGATTGGCGGGCCCTGCCCTAGCTCGATGCATTTGACGTAGAAGGAGAATACCCACGGTCGGTGGCCGGCCGCCGTGTCCGCAAGCTTCCCGGTGCCACCGCGGTCGGCTGGCTGGTCCGAAGGGTCATAATCCCTGGTCGCAGCATTCATTCGGACAATTCGGACAACTGCACCTACGGACACAAAACGCCGGACAGGATGGTCCAGACGAGGACCACTCGTGGCGGCGGTTTGAGCCGCAGAAGGTGTGGGTCGGTTCGGCGAACTGGTATCTCGATGTGCCAGCCCGGCCGAGTCAGCGGCTTGGACATTGGCACACCCAGTCTTAACCGTGGCTGAGATTTTCAGAAGAAGAATCTGTGATTTCCCAT
>JAFAQO010000220.1 GCA_019246375.1 Mycobacterium sp.
TCGTGCTGCACTACGACCAACCCGCCGTCACCACGATCCTCGAGCCAGGCATGACCTTCACGATCGAGCCGATGATCAACCTCGGCGCACTCGATTACGAAATCTGGGACGACGGCTGGACGGTGGTCACCAAAGACCGCAAGTGGACCGCTCAGTTCGAGCACACGCTGTTGGTCACCGACACCGGCGCGGAAATCCTGACCCAACTGTGAGCGCCGCCCCAAGTACATGAACGGGGCCTTACTCGTCGCGGGGACCAGCTCCGACGCCGGCAAATCGATGGTGGTAGCAGGTCTGTGCCGGTTGCTGGCGCGCAAGGGACTTCGGGTTGCGCCGTTCAAGGCGCAGAACATGTCGAACAACTCGGTGGTCACCGTCGAGGGCGGTGAGATCGGCCGGGCCCAGGCGATGCAGGCCCGGGCGGCCGGTCTGGAGCCCAGCATCAAGTTCAACCCGATCCTGCTCAAACCCGGCAGCGATGCGACCTCGCAGCTGGTGATCAAAGGGAAGGTCGCCGACTTGGTCACCGCGGCCGGGTATGTGGCGCATCGGGACCGGCTGGCCAGTCTGGTCATCGAGGAGTTGTCCGGACTGCGTGCCGAATTCGACGCGGTGATCTGCGAGGGCGCCGGATCGCCGGCCGAGATCAACTTACGCGCAACCGATCTCGCCAACATGGGGCTGGCACGGGCCGCGAACCTGCCGGTGGTCCTGGTCGGCGACATCGACCGCGGCGGTCTGCTGGCTCACTTGTTCGGGACAGTCGCCGTGCTCGAACCCGACGATCAAGCGCTCGTCGCAGGATTCATCGTCAATAAATTCCGCGGCGATCCCGAGCTGTTGACCCCGGGACTGCGGCAACTGGCTGCCCTGACCGGCCGGCCCACCTACGGGGTACTGCCGTACGCCGAGGAGCTTTGGCTCGACGCCGAGGACTCCGTCTCGGTGATGGCCAACCGCGTGTTGGGCACGCCGCACCCGCCGCGTGGCCGACAGTGGTTGCGGGTTGCCGCGCTGCGGCTTCCGCGGATTTCCAATTCCACCGACGTAGAGGCGCTGGCCTGCGAACCGGGAGTGTTAGTGCGTTGGGTCGCCGACCCCGCCGATCTCGCCGACGTCGACGTGATTGTGGTGCCAGGCAGCAAAGCCACCGTCGCCGATCTCAGTTGGCTGCGTGAGCGCGGCCTGGCCCAAGCCATTGTCGCCCACGCCGGAACCGTCGGAGTGGTGCTCGGTATCTGCGGGGGCTTTCAGATGCTGTGCCGGTCGATCGACGACCCGGTCGAAACACGATGCGGCACGGTCGAGGGCCTCGCACTGCTGGACGCCGATATCGCGTTCTACCCGGATAAGGTGCTGCGCCGCTGGAAAGCTCCGCTAGGCGGCTACGAAATCCACCACGGCCGGGTGGCGCGCTGCTCGGAGGCGGCATGGTTCGCCACGGACGGATCCCCGCAGGGTTATCGACGTGGCAGCGTGTTCGGCACCCACTGGCACGGGCTGTTGGACAACAACAGCTTCCGGCGGGAGTGGTTGACCGTTGCGGCGGCTGCGGCGCGGCGCGACGGCTTCACCGTTGCCGACGACGTCGACGTTGCGGCGCGCCGCGACGTCCAGTTGGACTTGATGGCCGATCTGCTGGCCGCACACCTCAATATCGACGCCCTCACTGAATTGGTGGAGCAGGGCCCGCCACCGCGGCCAGTTGTCGTCGCCGGGTTACGCACTTAGCGGGCACGGTGACATCGCGACTGCGCGAAAGTCGGTGTGCGGCTGGTGCATAAACATCACGGCATGATTTAGCGGGCGTGCCAAGCGGGCGCCGTCGGAAAGCTGATAGTGACCTAAGAGACCTGTGGAAACGGCCCGCAAACAGATCAAATGGCTTAGCTTGCGGGGATGCCTTCGACGATGATGACCACCGTCGACGGTTTCCCGATTCCGGTCAGTGTCACCGGCCCGGAGAACGGCTCCGTCGTGGTGGTGCTCGGCGCCGCGCAACGCGCGGTTGCCGCCTACGACGCGGTGTGCGATCGCCTGCATACCGCGTCGTTGCGGACCATTGTTCTTGGCCCCGATGCGCGCCTGACAGCCAAGTCGGTGATAGGGATTCTCGATGCGCTCGATATCCAGTGGGGGGTACTGGTCGGCGATCGCAGCGGCGGGGAAGTCGCCTGGGAACTGGCGGCGACCAGGCTGGACCGCTTCACCGGTTTGGTGGCTATCGACCGCGGACATCCGCGGGTCGCCGATCTCGCCGGAGTCATCCGCGACGAGCACTGCCCGGCGGTGGAGGTCAACACCACCGCGCTGGTCAGCACCCCGGCCGCACGGGCGGTGGCTCGCGCCAGCCAGCGATACGTCTACGGTGATTACCGCGTCGTCGAACTGCTGGGCCGGCGTAACGCACACGAGTCGACAGCGCAACTGGCCGCAGAGATCGTCTTACGCACCAGCACCTGGTGACGGACTGCGTGGTTTCCAACGACACTAGGCCCGCCAAGGCCGCGATCGGCCTGACCACCTACCTCGACCAGGCGCAGACCGGAATCTGGGACGTACGTGCCAGTTTTCTTCCAGCCATCTACTTTCAGGGCGTCACGCTCGCCGGCGGTATCGCGGTGCTGCTGCCTCCGCAGCCGGTGAACGCCGACATCGTCAACCGGGTGCTCGACGGCCTCGACGGTCTCGTGATCACCGGAGGCAAAGACATCGACCCGGGCAGCTACGGCCAGCAACCGCATCCGGCCACCGACGAGCCGGGCCGGGACCGCGACGCCTGGGAGTTGGCATTGCTCGGCGAGGCGCTGAAGCGGAAACTGCCGGTGCTCGGAATCTGCCGCGGGACGCAAGTACTCAACGTCGCGCTCGGCGGAACGCTGCACCAGCACCTGCCTGACGTCATCGGGCACTCCGGGCATCGGGCCGGCAACGCGGTGTTCACCACGCTGCCAGTGCGGACCGTGCCGGCCACCCGGCTGGCGGCCCTGATCGGGGAGTCCACCGACGTCAAGTGCTACCACCACCAGGCCATCGCCGAACTCGGCGCGGGTTTGGTAGTGAGCGCGTGGGACGCTGACGGCGTCATCGAGGCCGTTGAACTGCCCGGCGACGGCTTCGTCGTTGCCGTGCAATGGCATCCCGAGGAGTCACTGGATGACTTGCGGCTCTTCAGCGCAATCGTCGATGCCGCCCGCGCCTACGGCAGCGGAGAGGGCTCCCGGTCTCGCGGATAGACCTCCGTCCGCCGCCGGCGGCCTCGGCCTACGTCAGCCCGGCGCAAGTGCCGACGGGCTATGAGCAGTCAGCCATTCTCGCTGCAGCCGAAGCAACCGCTTATCGATTTACGGCAAACAGGTTTCGTCAAGTGCCTTGGCCCCGGTGATCGGCGTGAATGTGGATCCCAGATCCTTGGTGTGATCGATTCCTTTAGATCTGTCCCTGTAGCGGCTCTCCTGAAAAATGACCCCTACGTGTGGCCGCCAAAAAAATGTCTTTAACTTCGCGCAGCGCGTAGAGCACGAGCACGTAGCCGACGACCGGGTCGGCCCACCACCATCCGACGAGGCTGTTAAGTAGTAGACCTAGCAGTACCGCCGCGGCGAGCAGCCCGTCGATCAGGGTGACGCGGCCCTCGGTGGTCAATACCGGGTTGCCCAGCGCGGCGCCGGTGCGGGCCTTGCCAGCGGCTAAGGCGAACATCACCACCGCGGTGAACGCGGTCCATGCGATGCCCAGCGGGGAATGCCGGGGATGAAGCCTTTGGCGAGCACGACTGTCGACTGCACCAGCAGGTAGAGCGCCAACGCGGCGAACCCGACGCCGATCAACCGCAATGCCAGGCGCTGGCGTGCCTGACCGGTGCCCGACAGCTCCCACACGACCACGGTCGAAGCGCCGATCTCAATCAGCGAATCCAGCTTAAAACCGGCCAACGCCACCGATTTGGCATGCATTGCCGCGACGGTCAGAATGACGATCCCGATGACGTTCCAACCCAGTGTCGTGTATTCGAGCGCAAATCCACGAAGCAGCAGCTGGTGGCCTCGAACATAACTCGAAGGTCCGACATTCATAGCCCAGGACGATACGAGCAAAACGGTCGACGTCACTACAGAGGAGTCAACCGGTCGTGGTGACGTCGCACACTCCTGCCAACATCAGCTGCAGCAGATAGCAGTCGATGAACCCAGCGAGTGATGCCCGAACCGATCTTGCAGATTCGCCCGAGCCTAATCCGGTTCGTGGGTCCGCAGACTGGTAGTAGATCTTGTACCTGACTCTACTTGCATGTCACTTTGCTTCAGAATCGACGAGTTTTGGCTACCCGGCCCACTTCTCCTCGATGCGCCCGTATCGCCAGACCAGCAGGGCGACGGACCAGGTGGCGACGAACATGCCGACGATGACGAAGCCGATGGCGTTGAGGTCGATGCCACCGATCCACTCCCAGAATGCGCCGCTCCAGCCCAACTGATCGGCCAGCAACGCAAGAAGTTCGACGCTGCCGATGAGCAACGCGACCGCCACCGATAGCCCGGTGATGACGATGTTGTAGTAGACCTTGCGCACCGGCTTGGAAAACGCCCAGCCGTAAGCAAAATTCATGAACGAGCCGTCGATGGTGTCAAGCAGGCACATCCCCGCGGTAAACAGCACAGGCAGACACAAAATCGCATACCAAGGCAAGCCGGCCGCCGCGCTGGTGCCCGCTAAGACCAGCAGCGCGACCTCGGTGGCGGTATCGAAGCCAAGCCCGAACAACACCCCGACCGGATACATGTGCCACGACGCCGTTATCGACTTGGTGAACCGGCCGAAAAATCGGTTGAGGAACCCGCGGTTGTTCAATTGTTCTTCGAGTTCGGCCTCGTCGTAGCTGCCCCGGCGCATCCGCGCGAACACCGTCAGGATGCCGGCCAAGATGACGACGTTGATGATCGCGATCAGGTAGAGGAACACACCCGAGACAGTCGTGCCGATTAAGCCGGTGTAGTGGTGCAGCGCCGATGAATCCTGTTTGACCGGACCGATAATCGCCTTTAACCCGATCGCCAGCAGCAGCGCCAGCCCGAAGACGACCGACGAGTGGCCCAGCGAGAAGAAGAACCCCACACCGAGCGGACGTTGTCCGTCGCTCATCAGCTTGCGCGTGGTGTTGTCGATAGCCGCGATGTGGTCGGCGTCGAATGCATGCCGCAGACCCAAGGTGTACGCCGTCAGCCCGATACCGATGCCAAAAGCCTTATCGCCAACGGTGAAATGGGCGGGCTCGACGACGAGTACCAGGGTGATCCAGCCGATCAGGTGCAACGCGACGATCACGGTGAACATCGATCCGAGCCGTAACCACTCGTTCGGTGTCAAGGCGCTCCGCACACTCGACGACCACCGCGACCGCCGCTCGACGTCACCGAGCAATGTCGCACCCCTCCGTGTCGGATAACACCGGCCTGACAAACGGTAAACTATAGCTACCCTCGATGCGGATCATTCGCATGATTATTGCGACTGCCTCGCAGGTGTGGTCACTCACCCCGGAAAACGATCAGCGGGATTGCCATCTCCGCCGGCGTTGCCGCACCGTGAAAGCCGACAAAGGCAGCCGCCTCCGCTGGCTCGTGAGCAGTTGCCAGCACCGCGGTGTCTCCGGTGCAGATGACGACGACATCGCCGATGCGGGATAGGTGATCCGGGTCGACCGGCCCGAAGAGGCCGGACGACACCGCCTCCTCGCGGCTGCATACGTCAGCCCGTTCGTCGAGCACATCTGTCCAGGTTGCGAGCACATCGGAGGCCGCACCGGGCTCGGTGTGCAGGTAGCGCACGCGTGGATCGCCGGCGACCACTCTTACTCCTGCGGCCAGCCGCGGGTCGGCATCCAGGTCGACGCGCGCGCCGTCCGGGACGTTCAGGCCGCCATGGTCGGCGGTGATCAGCAGGGCCGCATCTGACGGCAGCGCCTCGACCAGCCGGGTCAGCAGCGCATCGACATGAGCGGCCGCGGTGTGCCACTGCACCGACCCGACTCCGTTGACATGCGCGGCGGTGTCGAGTTCGGCGGTATAGCCGTAGACCAGCCCCGGCTCCGCGCGGAGCTCATCGGTCACCTGCCGGGCGTAGTCGCAAGCGGTGCTCGTCGGAACGAACCGCGCGCCGCGGTAGACAGCCTCGGTGAGGCCGCTGCCGGCGAACTCGGCGGGCAGCACGGCTCGAGTGCTGATTCCGGCTTGGGTGAGTCGCTCGAACCAGGTGGGTACCGGCTGCCAGCGGGCTGGTGGGGGGTCGTCGCGCCACCCGATGTGGTTCAGCACTCGATCGGTGCCTGGAACGTTGACGGTGAAGCCCAGGACGCCGTGCCGGCCCGGCGGCGCGCCGGTGGCCAGCGACGCCAGGCTGGTCGGTGTCGTCGACGGGAAGGTGCAGGCGAGTTCGTCGAGCCGCCCGGCATCACCGGCCAGTACTGACGCGAGCAGCGGCGCGTCGGCGGCCAACTCCGGGAGCAGGTGCCAGCCCATACCGTCGACGAGGATGACCGCCACCCGGCGCACGTCTGAAACCCAGTTGCTTACCCCCAACTCGTCTACCACGCCGCCGGCGCCGAGCAGCGCGCCCGCGGCGGGCAGCACGTCGCGGATCGAACCGGGCACGACGGCCAGTCTGGCACTCGCGGCGTGCCGCCGCGCAGGCGCATGATCACGTGCGGTTGAAGCGTCTCTTGCGCGATACTGAATAGGTGGCGACTCGGCCGTCGGCCCTGGACCCGTCCGTCACCGAGCGGATCGGCGAGCAATTGCGCGCCCACGGGCTGAGGCGGATGGCGTCGCGCATCGCGGTGCTGGCGGTGCTCGAGCCGGTCCACGGTCACTTGTCGGTCGCGGAAATCCACCAGCGGCTGCGCGAGTGCCTGCCCGGCGACGCGCCGCCACCGGACTTGGCGACGATCTACCGAACCGTGACAACGCTGGTCGACCAGGGTGTGCTGCATGCGTTGACCCTCGAGGGCGGGGTCACCACCTATGGCCTGGCCGAAGACCCGCACCACCACGCGGTGTGCACCCAATGCGGCTCGATCATCGAAGTGCCTGCGGGACAGTTGACTTCGGCGCTGGAGCACGCGATGGCCGGCAGTTCTTTCACCCTGTCCGAGCGGGCCGGCCTTACCCTGCACGGCCTTTGCCCGCAATGCCAGAGCGCCGGTACTCAACCGCCGCGACACTGACACGCGGCCGTCAGCAGAGATTCAAGAGCGCGTTCTCGACGACCTCAGGCAGCGCTGGGTGAATCCAATACTGGCCGCGAGCCATCTTCTGAGCGGTCAGCCCGAAGCTCATTGCCTGGATCAGCGGCTGGATGATCGATGATGCCTGATATCCCATGATGTGCGCGCCCAACAGCCGCCCACTGCCGCGCTCGGCGATGAGCTTGACCATTCCGGTGGTATCCTCCATCGCCCAGCCGTAAGCGACGTCGCCGTAGTCCTGGACCACGCAGGAGACATCGAATCCCTTTGCCACAGCTTGGTTTTCGGTCAGCCCAACGGTGGCGACCGGGGGATCGGTGAACACGGCCGACGGCACGTAGCGGTGGTCGGTAAGCAGCATCGCGTCGGTGTCGTCCCAATCGCAGAGCAGGTTGTGCTGCACCACACGAGCCTCATGGTTGGCGACGTGCTTGAGCTCGTAGGGTGACGAAACGTCGCCGAGGGCGAAAACATTTCGGGCGGAGGTCCGTTGGTATTCGTCAACCACGACCCGGCTCTCGTCGATGTCGATTCCGGCCTGCTCGGCTGCCAGCAGATCGCCGTTGGGCATCCGGCCGGTGGCCACCAGCACGGTGTCGGTGTGCACCGTGGAGCGGTCGTCGAGTTCCAGCACGATGCGCGAGCCCCCGGACTGGGCGCTGCGGTGGGCGCCGATGACGTTGCGGTGGGTATGCAGCTCCCACTTCCTCGACGCGATCCGGGTGAACCGTTCGCAAATGGTGTCGTCGGAATGGCGGAGCAGCGTACCGCCCCGGATCACCAAGGTGATCCGCACGCCGAGTGCGGAGAAGATGTGCGCGAATTCCGCGGCGACGAAGCCGCCGCCAATGATCGCCAAATGCTCGGGCAATTCGGGTATGCGCATGATCGTGTCGCTGGTGTGGTAGTCGACACCGCACTGCAGGATCGCGGGCGGGACCACTGGACGCGAACCGGCGGCGATGACCACCTGTTCGGCGGTGAATTCGTCGCCGATGTCGGTGCGCAGCAGGTAGCGTCCGTCGGGCTGGACCGAACCGAACCGGGTGTGCTCGCTGTAGACGTCGATATTGGGTGAGCAGCGTCGATAATCCTCGCCGCTGATGCCGATCGGGTCGATGCGTCCGAAGATTCGCGACACGATGTCATCCCAGCGCACGCCGTCGATGTGCGCGTCAATGCCGTAATTGGCTGCGCGGCGGACCGTCTGGGCCACTTCGGCGGCATAAACGAACATCTTGGTGGGGATGCACCCGACGTTGAGGCAGGTGCCGCCGAAGGTGCCTTGCTCACAAATCGCGACCCGCTTGCCCGCGTAGCGTTCGTCGAGAATGCTGTTGCCCGAACCGGTTCCGATGATCGCGATGTCGTAGGTTTCCACGCGCCTCACCCCCTCCGCGACGATATTCCTGCGTCGCTCCCGGAAGGCGCGACGAGGCCGGCCCGCAGATAACCGGTCAACCAGCTGTCGAGTTGGTGGTAGGCGGCGTGCCTGGGCTGCGGCATGGACAGGAACACATCGTGTTTGGCGTCGGTTATCGGCACGACGGTGGTGCGGTTGCCGATGCAACCGGCCCACCGGGCGATCTGTCTGACGTCGAGGACCGCGTCGCCGCATTCCAGCGCCGTTGGGTCGGCGGTTTCGGCCACGCTGTGATCGGAGCGCAGGATCAAATTGGGCACACCGACGTCTAGCCCGCGATGCAGCCGCGCCTGACCACGGCGCGCGGCGTGCAGCCAGCCAAATGTGATCGGGAAACCGCCCAGCGGCTTCCATCGCAGGTTGTACTCGAATTCGCCGTGATAGTCGCGGTGCAGGCTGGCGCCGTAACCACCCACGCCGGGCGCCCGGGCTACCCGCTTCTTGCCCATCCGCGCGAGCCAGCCGATCGCGGCCGAAGTGATCGCCCAGCGCAGCGCCGCGGGCCCGGGCAAGTCCAGCCAGGGGCTGTTGAGCACCAGCCCGCCAATGCCTGGGGT
>JAFAQO010000226.1 GCA_019246375.1 Mycobacterium sp.
TCTGTTCAGATTCCGTCGTCACCTAGCGAGAGTGACATTTTCCCCCATATATGTAAAGGCTTATCCGCGGGCCGATCCGGCTCAGGCCGCCTCGATCACCAGAGCACGGAAGCGGTCGATAGTTTCCAGCGCGCGTGCCAGGCTGTCGCCCGGCAACGCCACCTGCACCCAGGTGACGCCCACGGCGGCCAGCTTCTCCAGGCCCGTCAGGTAGGCGTCCGCGTTGAAGTCGTCGTCTGCCGGGCTGCCGCCGTCGAAGTTGGTGAAGACCACGTCGATACGTGACCAGTCACGGCCGGCTTCCTCAAACCTGCGGCGCAGATCGGCGATTTTGTCGGCGAGGCGCTCGATTGAGTCGATGGCCGCCGTGCGGGCGGTTTGAGCGAGAGCCGCAGGCGCCGGGAACGGGCACCAGCCGTCGCCCTTGTGCACGACGCGCCGCCGAGCCGCCGCGGTGTTACCCCCAATCCAGATCGGTGGATGCGGCTCGCTTACCGGTCGGGGGTGCGCGGTGATCCCGCGGGCGGTGAAGTGCCGGCCGTCGAATGAGACGTCATCGGTGGTCCAGACCGCGCGGATCACATGGAGAGCTTCATCGAAGAGGTCGGTGCGTTCGTCATAGTCCACGCCGAGGGCCGAAAACTCCCGCTTGAGGTAACCGACTCCGACCGCGAGCGTGAACCTGCCGCCGGAGAGCACATCCAGCGTCGCTCCGGCTTTGGCTACCACGAAAGGATTTCGATACGGCAGCACCACGATGTTCGGAATCAAGCGCAACGAGGTGGTCCGGGCCGCGGCAAATCCCATCGCCACGAATGGATCCAGGGTGTCATGCCCACCGGCTTGCAACCATCGCTGCGTTGGCGCGGGATGATCGGTGAAGCCGAAGCCGTGGAATCCGGCCGCTTCGGCGGCGGCAGCGACCGCCGCGATGCCGGTGCCGCTGACCAGCTCCGGGTTATAGGGGTGACGGTGCATCGGGTGGGTGATGGTGAAATGCATCTGCCGCTTTCCTTCGCTGGTCACCGACGTCGTCGATGCTAAGGCGTGACACTCTGAGGATGGAATGATGACCGACTGGTACGACGAGCTCATCGACGACGCCGACCCGAGGGGCGACGCCGTTGGGCGCCGACCCACGAACCGTCGGCCCGGTGACGGCCTTCGATTGGCTCACGACGGCCTACCGGTCGACTGCGCTATACCGGTCCTGCCCGGCTAAGATCTGGTGGTCCCCTACCTCACCTGCTGGCAAAGGCCGTGAGCGGTGGCACCGAAACAGCGTGACACCTTGGTAAAAGTTTGTAAAGTTGGGCATGGATCGAACGTTGGCCCGCGAGGGCGACACCTCGACACAGCAGCGGATCCTGGCGGCCACCGCCGAGGTGCTCAGCCGCAACGGCAAGCGAAAGCTCAGCCTTTCCGACGTCGCCGCTCAAGCCGGCGTCTCGCGCCCGACGCTCTACCGTTGGTTCGCCTCCAAAGAGGAGTTGCTCTCGGCATTCTCGCGCTACGAACGGCAAACGTTCGACAGTGGGTTGAGCAGAGCGACCGCCGGTCTCAAAGGTGTCGACAAACTCGACGCCGCGCTGCGGTTCATCGTCGAATACCAGCACTCCTACACCGGCGTCCGGATGGTCGACATCGAACCCGAGCATGTGATCGCACAGTTTTCCCGCGTCCTCCCGCAGATGCGGGAAGGTTTGCAGCGGCTGATGCCCGGGCCCGGCGGCGCGGTCAAAGCGGCGACCGCGATCCGGGTCGCGATCTCGCACTATGTGATTCGCAGCGATGACGCCGACCAGTTCTTGGCGCAGCTGCGCCACGCGGTGGGAATCAACCGGCGCTGAATTGCCCTGCCGTTAGTCGAACAGCACCGCGGGGTTGAGGTAGCCGGTCGGGTCGAACGCGGTCTTGACCATCCGCATGGTCGCGATGTCGGCCGACTCGCGCGACAAACTGACATACGCGCGTTTGCGGCTGCCGACACCGTGTTCGGAGCTGACGTTGCCGCCGCAGCCCGCGATGAGCTCCATCATCGCCGCATACAGATTGGGTTCTCGATCCAGCGCACAGCGCAGCACGTTAAGGTGCAGGTTGCCCTCGCCGATGTGGCCGAACAACACCGGAAGGGCCTGGGGGGCATGCCGGCTGACCAGCACCTCGGCGTCGCCGGCGAACCCCGCGACTGCCGACAGTGGCAGCGAGACATCGAACTTCAGCGGCGGACCGTATACGCCGAGCACGTCGGCCAGCGATTCCCGGATCCGCCACAGTCGCTGCTGTGCGGCGGCATCGACGCC
>JAFAQO010000234.1 GCA_019246375.1 Mycobacterium sp.
CGCCGTAGATCGACGTCTTGCGGTAATTGAGATAACGCGGTGCGCTTTGTTGCGCCCACCCCGGCGACGCCAGGTCGTCGCCGGCCGCGAACGGCAGCGCATCGGCACCGGCCACTTCGACGAGCAATTCGGTGGCCGCCTGCTGTAGTTGGCTGCCCTGCAGCTTGAGCACCGACGATGCCGGGTTCGGCTTGCCGGCGGCGGACGCGGACGCCACTCGCATCTGGGTGAGTTCCAGTGCCAGCAACTGGTTTTCGACTTCGGCAAGTTGCGCGGCGAACAGCGGGTCGTTCAGCGTACCGTTGTCCGCGGCGCGCTGTTTGACCTCGGCGAGGCGGACTTTGGTTCGGCCCACTCCGGCGATGCCGGTTCGTTCGTTGCCCAGCAGGAACTTTGCATACGTCCAGCCCTGGTTTTCCTCTCCGACGAGTTGATCGGCGGGCACCCGAACGTCCTCGAAGAACACTTCGTTGACCTCTTGACCACCGTCGATCAGCTTGATCGGACGCATCGTGATACCCGGTGTGTCAAGGTCGATGAGCAGGAACGAGATGCCGGCCTGCCGTTTGGGCGCCTGCGGATCGGTGCGCACCAGGCAGAAGATCCAGTCCGCATACTGCCCCAAGGTGGTCCAGGTCTTCTGCCCGTTGACGACGTAGCTGTCGCCGTCACGTTGCGCGGTGGTGCGCAGCGAGGCCAGGTCGGAGCCGGCTTCCGGTTCGGAGAAACCCTGACACCACCAGATGTCGATGCTGGCCGTCGGCGGCAGAAAGCGCTTCTTGATTTCCTCAGAACCGAACTCCGCGATCACCGGACCAACCATCTTGGCGTTGAAATTCAGCGGCTCTGGAACCGAAGCCAGTTGCATCTCGTCAAGCCAGATCTGGTGCTGGGTGGGGGTCCAGTCCTTGCCGCCCCATTCGACAGGCCAATTCGGTACCGCCAGCCCATGATCGTTGAGAATCTTGTGGCTGGTCACGATGTCGTCGCGGCTGGGCGGTAACCCGAGCCGGATTCGCTCCCGGATCTCCGCGGGGATCTTCGTCGTATAGAAGCTGCGAAGTTCGTCGCGGAATGCCGCTTCGTCCGCGGTAAGCGCCAATTGCATGCCGGCCTCCTCTGCTTGGTGACCATCGCCAGCGGCATGCCCGACGGTCTTGCTTTGCACGTTAGGCTGCCGACGCCGTCGAGCGGTAACCGGGTGTCACCGCTGCGCGGCAGGCGCCGGACGTTGCGGGCGCCTTACTCAGCCTTGGTGGCTTGCACGTCTTCGCCGCCAGATGAGCCCGATCACCGTGACGCCGGCCACGGAAGCTACTACCGCCAGCGACGGCTTGGCGGCGGCGCGTGCTCGGTGAGCAACGTCGAACTTATCGGAGAACGCTTGGACGGTGTCGCCGAGTTCTTCGCGGGTGCGCTCGATATCGGACTGGATGTCGGCGATGCCAGCCTCGGGCCCGGGCTCGGGTACGGGTGGCTCAGCTCCGGCCATGGCGCGCGTCCTTCACAGCCTGGACATCTTGCTTGACACTGGCCACCGTTTGCGGCGCCGCCGGGGTGACCTCCTTGGCTTGGTTCTTGCTGAGCAGCGCCGCCACCCCGGCCGCCAGCAACAGTGCCGCGGCGACGATTAGAGCAGCCGCCCACGTCGGTAACGCCAGCGCCAGAGCGGCGATCGCCGCCGCAATCAGGCTGGCCAGTCCGAAGAACGCGAGCAGTCCGGCCGCGCTGAACAAGCCCGCACCGGCGCCGGCATGCTTGGCCGACTGCTGAAACTCTTTCTGCGCCAAGCGCATCTCGTCCCGGACAAGCCTCGACAATTGAGACGAGAGCTGGCTCATCAACTCGCCGATCGAGGCGTCGGACTTGGGCTTCGCTTCCGGATTCATCTGGATCACCGATGGCCGACAGGTACGTTGATCACCCGGCTCGCCGCGGCCTTGACCGAGTCGGGTAGGAACTTGTTGGCAGCACCCATGACCTTGGTCGTCACCGATTCGGCCAGAACTTTGCGTTTGCCACGCATCAAGGCTTCGTAGGCCTGCCTGGCTACTTCGGCCGGATCGTCCTTCGGCATCCGCCCTATGCGGGTGTTCCCCAACTCGGCGCGACGGAAGAAGTTGGTGTCGGTCGGTCCGGGCATCAACGCCGTTACGGTGACATCGGTGTCGCGCAGCTCATTCTGCAACGCCTCGGCCAACGACTGAACGAACGACTTGGAGGCGTGATACACCGACTGGTACGGACCCGGCATGGTCGCCGCGATCGATGACGTGAACAGCAACTTGCCGGTGTTGCGGCGCACCATGTCGGGCAGGATCAGCTTGGCCAAATGGACCGTTGACCTGACGTTCAGGTCGATGATGTCAAGGTTGTCGTCAAGATCGCTGTCGATGAAGCTTCCGCCCTGGCCGACACCGGCATTCAGTGCCGCGGCGTCCAACTGCCCCTCCGCGGTCGCCTGCTGATAAAGCTTCTCGACGCCCTCCGGCGTGCGCAGATCGATCTGCACCGGCCGGACGTCGACCCCGAGTTCCGACAGCGTGCCGGCGACTGCCTGAATGCCGTCGTCTTCGGCCGCGACCACCAGGTTGTAGCCGTCTTGAGCGAACAGCTTGGCAAGCTCCAAGCCGATCCCACTCGATGCGCCGGTAATCGCAGCCAGTCCCATAACGCCCGGCTACCCTGCTGGCCGATCGTCAAACCTCTCGATGCCGCAGGGCTTTTTGCACAGTGCGTGGTTAGTCCACAGCCGCGGTGCGGAAACGGCCGCCGGCGGCCGTTGCGGCGGTGGCCGCACGTACGGTCGGCGCATGCGAACAGAACTGCCCGCAGAGCGGTTGCACCGACGACTCGGCGCTCAGCCCCATACCGATTCGCGCGCCGACACTGACGCCGCAGATGACAACGACGAGGACACGGACCCGAATTCACTGCTGCCGCGGTGGCTTCCCGACGGGTCGGCACGAGCCGGCTGGCTGGCCACGGTGCGCGCCGATCCGGCCCGCGCCGGTGCCATCGCGTTGGCGGTGATCGCCGCGGTGGCAGTGCTGGTCACGGTGTTCACCCTGGTGCGCGATCAGCCGGCCCCGGTCGCGTCGGCCAAACTCCCGCCGGTCGAAATGGCATCGTCGGCGAGCCGCCCACCGACGGCGAGCCCTTCGGCCAAAGCGGACAGCCCGGTGGTGGTGAGTGTGGTTGGCCTGGTGCACACGCCGGGGCTGGTCACGCTGGCGCCCGGCGCCCGGATCGCCGATGCGCTGACAGCGGCAGGCGGTGCGGTGAACGGCGCGGACACCATCGGATTGAACATGGCCCGTCCGCTGCTCGACGGTGAGCAGATCGTCGTGGGTGTTGCGCCTCGTGCCGGCCAGCCCGCGGTGCTGGGTAGTTCGGTGAGCTCGGGTCCCGCCGCTTCCGCCACTTCGCCCGCACCGGGCAAGGGACCCGCGTCGACTACGGCGAAGCCCGGTGAGGTGATCAACCTCAACACCGCGACAGCACAGCAGCTGGACGCCTTGCCCGGCATCGGGCCGGTGACCGCGGCTGCGATCGTGTCCTGGCGCGAGGCTCACGGCAAGTTCACCAGCGTGGACCAGCTGGCCGACGTCGACGGTATCGGTCCGGCCCGACTGGAGAAGCTGCGCGCACTGGTCCGTATCTGAAACCAGTGCCTTACCCCGTCGCGGACCAGAACTGCGCGCGGCTGGATGTGCGGCTGGTGCCGGCCGCGCTGACCGGCTGGCTCGTCACCGCGGCCGGCATCGTTTGGTCAGTCGGCGCGGTGCTGGCGTCGCTGTGTGTGGTCGTGGCTGCGGTCTCGGGCGCTCTGCTGTGGCAGGCGGAACGTCGCCTCGACCCGACTGCACTGCTGCGGACCGTCAGCGTCGCGCTGCTGGCGATCGGAGTGGTCGGTGCGGGTTTCGGGTTCGCGATCGTGCTGCGTGCCCACGCAGTCCGCCACCACCCGATCACCGCGGCGTTCGGGCGCGCCGCCCCGGTGACCGTCACCCCGACGGAAAGCCCATTGTCGGTGGGCAGCAGCCGGCTGATGTTTCGCGCGACTCTGCAGCGCCTCGGACCCGACGAAATCTCGGGAAGAGTAGTGGTTTTCGCCTCGGCTCGCGACTTCGGCGAGGTGATGGTGGGTCAGCCGGTGCGCTTCGACGCGCGCATCACCCGTCCGGCTCGCCGCGACCTCACCGTCGCGGTGCTCAACGCGCGGGGCGCTCCGACCACTGGCCGGGCCGGGCCGGTGCACCGGGCCGCGCACGCTGTCCGTACCCGGTTCGCTGCCGCCGCCCGCAAGGTGTTGCCCGCACCGCAGGCCGCGATGCTTCCGGCGCTGGTGCTCGGCGACACCTCGGCGGTCACCATCGCCACGAGCCGCGAATTTCGCGCCGCGGGCATGACCCATCTGACGGCGGTGTCGGGAGCCAACGTGACGATCGTGTGCGGGGCGGTGCTGTTTTCGGCGCCACTGATCGGACCCCGCGCGGCGGTGGGCCTCGCCGCGATCGCCTTGGTGGCTTTCGTCATCGTCGTACAGCCCACGGCCAGCGTGTTGCGTGCAGCCGTGATGGGCGCCATCGCGCTGCTGGGAATACTGTCTTCCCGTCGGCGCCAAGCACTTCCGGCGTTGTCCACCGCGGTGTTGGTGTTGCTGATCGCCGCTCCCCAGCTGGCCGTCGACGCGGGTTTCGCGCTGTCTGTGGTGGCGACGGCCGCACTGGTCGTCATCGCGCCGATCTGGTCGCGGCGAATGCTGGCCCGTGGCTGGCCCCGGCCGCTGGCCGATGCGATCGCCATCGCGTGGTCCGCGCAATTGGTGACCGCGCCTCTGGTCGCCGGAATATCGGGTCGCGTCAGCCTGGTCGCCGCGGCGGCCAACCTGGCGGTGGCGGCGGTGATCGCCCCGATCACCGTGCTGGGCAGCGCGGCCGCCGCGGTTTCGGTGTTCTGGCCGGCGGCGGCGCACCTGCTGATCCGGTTCACCGGCCCCGAACTGTGGTGGGTGCTCAACGTCGCGCATTGGGCGGCCGCTGTGCCCGCTGCGACGGTGCCCGTTCCGGCTGGGCCGCCCGGTGTCGTGATGGTCGCCGCGATCACGGTACTGGCGGTCGTGTTGTGGCGATGGCGGTGGTTTCGGGCCGCGGCGGGAGTCGCGACGGTTTGCCTGCTGGCGTGGTCGATCTCTGGGCTGTCGGTTGCCCAGCGCGCAGTGTTGTCGGGCGTTCGTGACACGATCGTGCGGTGAGCCCACAGGTTTCGCAGCTGCATCTGGTGCTGGGCGAAGAAGAGCTACTGGTCGAGCGCGCCGTGGCCGGGGTGCTGCGGTCGGTGCGCGAGCGGGCCGGCGGCGGTGATGTTCCGGTGAGCCGGGTGCGCGCCGGTGACGTCGGTACGTACGAGCTTGCCGAATTGCTGAGCCCGTCATTGTTTGCCGACGAGCGGGTGGTCGTGCTGGAAGCCGCCGGCGAGGCGGGCAAGGATGCCGCGGACTTGATCGCCTCGGCGGCCGCGGATATCCCGTCAGGCACCGTACTTGTCGTCGTGCATTCCGGTGGCGGGCGCGCCAAGGCGTTGGCTACCCAGCTGCGCACGCTCGGCGCCGAGGTGCACCCGTGCGCGCGGATCGCCAAAGCAAGTGAGCGGACCGACTTCGTCCGCAAGGAGTTGCGCTCGCTACAGGTCAAAGCCGACGACCAGACGGTGGCCGCCCTGATCGACGCGGTCGGCTCCGATGTACGTGAACTCGCTTCGGCCTGTTCACAATTGGTGGCCGATACCGGGGGCCGCGTCGACGCAGCCGCGGTTCGGCGCTATCACAGCGGCAAGGCGGAGGTGAAGGGCTTCGACATTGCGGACAAAGCGGTGGCCGGTGATGTGGCAGGCGCTGCCGAGGCGTTGCGATGGGCGATGTTGCGCGGGGAGCCACATGTTGTGTTGGCCGACGCACTGGCCGAAGCGGTGCACACGATAGCTCGGGTAGGGCCGTTGTCCGGTGACCCGTACCGGCTGGCGGCCGAATTGGGAATGCCGCCGTGGCGGGTGCAGAAAGCGCAGAGACAAGCCCGGCGCTGGTCACGCGACACGGTGGCCACCGCGTTGCAGCTGGTGGCGGTGCTCAACGCCGACGTCAAGGGGGCGGCCGCCGATACCGACTACGCTTTGGAGGCCGCGGTGCGAAAGGTCGCGGAGCTAGCCCGGGAGCCGAGCCGCTGAGGCCGGGTCAGATCAGAGCTTGTTGTAGGCGTGCGCCAGCGCTGACTTCTTGTTGGCCGCCTGGTTCTTGTGGATCACACCTTTGGTGGCCGCCTTGTCCAGCTTGCGACTGGTCGACGCCAGCAACGTCGCCGCCTTCTCCTTGTCGCCGGCTTCGGCGGCCTCACGGAACGCGCGGATAGCCGTGCGAAGCGACGACTTCACCGACTTGTTGCGCAGTCGGGCGCGCTCGTTGGTACGGTTGCGCTTCTCCTGCGACTTGATGTTGGCCACGCGTCAATATTCCTTGGTGAGTCTCTCAGCCGGGTTTTGCTGGGTTCGCGGTTTCACCCAGAGGCCCGATAGGGCAGCGACTGCCCAGGGTATCAGTCGGCGGCTTATTCTCCCAAAACCGGACGTCTTCGTAACCGCTCCGCTGGCTGCAGAAACGGCTCACGTGGTGCAGCATATGACGGTGGGTCCCCGAATTCTGCCCGTCGAGACCAGGCGGCAGTCGCGCATCCAGGCGCGGCCGCCCAAGCGCTACCAGCGCATCTTCGACGGCTACAACAAGCCGGGGCCTTATGCCGAGGCATTCGACGAGATGTTCGACGGGCAGGGCAACGTCCGCGGCCCGTACAAAGGCATCTACGCCGAACTCGCCCCCTCCGACGCCTCTGAACTCGAGGCCCGCGCCGAGGCGCTGGGTCGCGCCTTCACCGACCAAGGCATCACCTTCTCGCTGTCGGGCCAGGAACGGCCGTTCCCGCTCGACCTGGTTCCGCGGGTGATCTCGGCCGCCGAGTGGGCGCGGTTGGAGCGCGGCATCACCCAGCGGGTCAAAGCTCTCGAGCGCTACCTCGATGACATCTATGGCGATCAGCAGATCCTGCGGGACGCGGTCATCCCGCGCCGCTTGGTGACTTCGTGCGAGCACTTCCACCGCCAGGCCGCCGGGATCGTCCCACCCAACGGTGTGCGCATCCACGTCGCCGGCATCGATCTGATCCGCGACGACCGAGGCAACTTTCGAGTCCTCGAGGACAATCTGCGCTCGCCGTCGGGTGTGTCCTATGTGATGGAGAACCGGCGCACCATGGCCCGGGTCTTCCCGAACCTGTTCGCCACCCACCGGGTACGACCGGTCGACGACTACGCCGCCTACCTGCTGCGGGCGTTGCGTAAGTCAGCGGCCACCAACGAGGCCGACCCGACCGTCGTGGTGTTGACTCCAGGGGTGGCGAACTCGGCGTACTTCGAGCATTCGCTGCTGGCCCGCCAGATGGGTGTCGAACTCGTCGAAGGGCGCGACCTGTTCTGCCGCGACAACCAGGTGTACATGCGCACCACCGAGGGCGAGCGCCAGGTCGACGTCATCTACCGGCGCATCGACGACGCTTTTTTGGACCCGATGCAATTTCGTCCCGACTCGGTCCTCGGAGTCGCCGGTCTGCTCAACGCCGCCCGGGCCGGCAACGTCGTCATCTCCAGCGCCGTCGGCAACGGGGTCGGCGACGACAAACTCGTGTACGCCTACGTGCCGACCATCATCGAGTACTACCTCGGCGAGAAACCGCTCCTGGCCAATGTGGACACCTTCCGGTGCTGGCTCGACGACGAACGCGAGGAGGTGCTGGACCGGATCAGCGAACTCGTCATCAAGCCGGTCGAAGGATCCGGCGGTTACGGCATTGTCTTCGGCCCCGAAGCGTCGGAAAAGGAACGCGCCACCGTCAGCAAGAAGATTCGCGACGATCCCCGCAGCTGGATCGCCCAACCGATGGTGCAGTTATCGACCGTTCCGACCCAGGTAGGAAACAACCTGGCGCCAAGGCATGTCGATCTGCGACCGTTCGCCGTCAACGACGGCGACGACGTTTGGGTGCTGCCGGGCGGCCTG
>JAFAQO010000235.1 GCA_019246375.1 Mycobacterium sp.
TTCACCATCGCAGCACCACTGCGGGACGGGATCGGCGACGTGCTGACCTGGCTGGGCGAGCAGGTCACCGACCACGTCGGTAACCGCGCCGCGGGTGGCCTGCTGGGCCAGGGAATCATCGGCGGTGTGGGCACAGTCTTACAGTTCATCCCGCAGATTGTCTTGCTGTTCCTGCTGATTGCCGTCCTGGAGAGTATCGGCTACATGTCTCGAGCAGCGTTTCTGATGGACCGGGTGATGGCCAAGACGGGGCTCGAAGGCCGCGCCTTCGTGGCGATGCTGTCATCGTTCGCCTGCGCGATCCCGGGCATGATGGCGACCCGCACCTTGCCGTCATCGCGGGATCGGATCACCACTATCGTCACGGCGCCGCTGATGACCTGCTCGGCGCGGCTGCCGGTCTTCACTTTGCTCGTCGGTCTGCTGGTTGCGCCGCAAACACGTTGGTGGGGTCTGAGTGCGCAGGGCATCACGATGTTCCTGCTGTATTTAGGCGGTGGCAGCTCGGCGTTGATCGCCGCGCGGGTGTTCAAGTCGACGATCCTGCGCAGCGATCTGCTGCCATTCACCATGGAACTTCCGCCCTATCGGTTCCCGTCCGCCAAAGCGATGCTCGTCGCGATGTGGAACGGCGCGAAGATGTTCGTGCGCAAGGCCGGGACCATCATCCTGGCCACTTCTCTGCTGCTGTGGGCGCTGCTCAATCTGCCGACCCGCGGTGCCGAGACCGCAGACTTGTCCCCTGCCCACGCCACCGCATACGTGATGAACCACAGCTACGCAGCGGATGTCGGCAGGGCGGTCGAGCCGGTATTCAAGCCGCTCGGCTTCGACTGGCATGTCGACGTGGCCTTGCTCGCTTCCCTGTCCGCGCGTGAAGTGTTTGTGTCCACTCTCGGCCAGGTGTCGGCGGCAACAAACCCCGCCGACCCGAGGCAAGCGCTGGCAACCCTGACCGACGATCACCGGAACAAAGTGTTCACTGCGCCGACGGTCATTGCCCTGCTGGCGTTTTTCATGTACGCGTTGCAGTGCATGTCGACAATCGCTGTTATGCGCCGCGAGACCAACTCGTGGCGGTGGCCGGCCCTGGCGTTCAGTTACATGTTCGCCCTAGCGTGGGTGATGGCGTTCGTCGCCCGCTCGATTGCGATAGGTGTCGGCGGATGATCCCGATCCATGCCACGGCTACCTCAACCCCGCAGCAACTGCGCTTCGTTGTGCCGCCCGGCGATCTCCCTTCCCGGGGCGCTGTCCGGCAAGCCCCGGATACGCTCGGCGTTTGGCTCGACCGCGGAGTGATCGCGGAGATGGTGGTACGCGACGCCGATGTGTTGATCACGCTCAGCACCGCATACACCTGGCGTGACTTCGGTGATCAGATACGAGATGCGCTCGGTGACGCGCTGCTGGACCCGGCGCGTTGGCAGGTCGACTCCCCCACCGACAGCGACGATCGGCTGGCGGAGATTGTCAGGGATCTTCTCTCCGGGCAGGTTGGCGCTCTTGCCGAATCACATGGCGGATCAATCGAATTAGTCTCGGTGAGCGGTAACAACGTGACCGTCCGGATGGCCGGCGCATGCCACGGCTGCCCCGCGTCCGAGTCGACGCTCTCCGGAAAGCTTCAACGCGAACTGCGCCGACGGGTCGGCGACCAGGTCACGGTCAGCAGCGAAAACTATTCGCCGCCCAAGTTAGGAAAGAAGCTGCTGTCCTTGCTGATCCGCTAAAGCACGTGGCCGCAACATTGAGGTCGCTCAATTGGGGCCCCCGGCCTCGATGCGCTCCAATCGCCCCTCGGTGTACGAGGCGGTCTGGTCGACGATGACCCGCAACCGCACGCGGTCATCCGGGGCGTTGTTGAACGCCGGGACGAAGATCGGGTCGAGGGTTCTGGGCGCGCCGGCAAGCAGCCACTGCGCCACTCGGTGAATGCGTTCACGCTGCACGAGCTGCATTTCCAGATGCCGCGGGTCCGACATGATGAACTGCAGCGCCAGGATCTTCAGCACCGCGACTTCGGCGCGAACCAGCTCGGGCATGTGCAGGTCAGCCCGGTAGCGCGCCAACGGCCCGGGCCCGGCGGCCGCGCGGGTGGCCGCGATCGCCGCCGAGGCGAACCGGCCCACCAGCTCACTGGTCAACCGCTTGAGCGCAACCGAGGCCGACAGCGTGGCGTCGTACTTACCGACGGCGGCCACTACCGGCAGCGTTGAGAGGCGTTGGGCGGCAGCGATCAGGTCGTCGGCGCGCACCCGGGAGAATGCCGACTCCCCGAGCTCGCCCAGGGCGGCGGCCGCGTCGTCGTCGGCAAGCACGCGCAGGTCGATGCGGCCGGAGATGACCCCGTCCTCGACGTCATGCACCGAATACGCGACGTCGTCGGCCCAGTCCATGATTTGCGCTTCCAGACACGCCCGATCGGCCGGCGCGCCTGCGCGCACCCAGGCCGCGGCGTCGCGATCCTCGTCGTAAAAGCCGAATTTCTGCTCCCCGCGGCCGCGCGTCCACGGATATTTGGTGACCGCGTCCAACGCCGCCCGGGTCAGGTTCAGCCCGGCGCTATGACCCTGCGAATCAACGATTTTGGGCTCCAAGCCGGTCAGAATGCGGAAATTCTGGGCGTTGCCCTCGAAGCCTCCGCAGGCCGCGGCGATCTCGTCGAGCGCCTGCTCCCCGTTGTGCCCATAGGGCGGATGGCCGATGTCGTGGGCCAGACCGGCCAAGTCGACCAGGTCGGGATCGCAGCCCACCCCGATCGCCATCCCCCGCCCGATCTGGGCGACTTCCAGCGAGTGGGTCAGCCGGGTGCGTGGGGTGTCGCTTTCTCGCGGTCCGACGACCTGCGTTTTGTCGGCCAGCCGCCGTAGTGCGGCGCTGTGCAGCACTCGGGCGCGGTCGCGGGCGAAGTCGGTGCGGTGCTGACCTTGGGTGCCCGGAAGACCTGCGGTCTTCGGCGCTTCGGGCACCCGCCGCCGGCGGTCGAAATCGCCGTAGGGGTCTGGCTGGTTCATCGAGCCACAGTCTGCCAGCAGGGACCGGCGTCTCAACGGACGCACTCATCGGCTGGCTCGGATGCTCGATGTCGACACGAGATTCGGCGGCGTCGAGAGGCGTCTAGATTGGCACATATGCGCGGTGCCCGCTTCCTTGCAGCGATCCTGGCGGTTTTGGCTAGTGGATTGCTGTTCACGCCGGTCGCCGTCGCACAAAGCCCATTCCGGCTGTCCGGCTACATCACTGACAACGCGGGGGCGTTGACCGCAACGACTCGGAGTGCCGTCGAATCGGCGGTCGACAAGTTCTATACCGACCGTCATCTCCGGCTGTGGGTGGTCTACGTCGACAACTTCTCCGGCCAAGGTGCCGTGAGTTGGTCGCAGGATACGTGGCGCGCCAGCGATTTGGGCGACTCCGACGTACTGCTGGCGGTGGCCACCGTCGATCGTTCGTACGCGTTGCTCGTGCCGTCGGCGTTGAAGACCATCAGCTCGGGGCAGGTGGACGACGTGCGGCGCAACCAGATCGAACCGGCGCTGCACCGCGGCGACTGGAGCGGTGCAGCGGTCGCGGCGGCCAGCGGACTCGACCGCGCGGCCGGGTCGTCAGATTGGGTGCCGATGCTGGTGGCGCTGGGCGCCATCGCGCTCGCGGTCGTGGTTTTGTGGCTGGTTATGCGCTATCGGCGCAGGCGACGCCGCGCCGCCGAGCTGGCCGCGGCGCGACGAGTCGATCCCACCGACCCCGATGCGCTTGCCACCGTGTCGCTGCATGCGCTGGACCAGTTGTCGCGCTCAAAGGTGGTCGAGGTCGATAACGCGGTGCGTACCAGCGCGAACGAGCTGGCCCTGGCGATCGACGAATTCGGCCCCAAGGACACCGAGCCGTTCACCGAGGCGGTCAACAACGCCAAAGCGGCTTTGACTCAGGCGTTCAACGTGCGCCAGCAACTCGACGATGCGATCCCGGAGACGCCGGAGCAGCGGCGTGAGCTGCTGACCCGGGTGATCGTCTCGGCTGCGCGGGCCGACCGCGAGCTGGAGTCGCAAACCGAGGCGTTCGAGCGGCTGCGTGACTTGGTGATCAACGCGCCGTCGCGGCTCGACGAGCTGACTCAACAGGTCGTCGAGCTGACCGCCCGCATCGCGCCTTCCGAACAGCGGCTGGCCGCGCTGCACGACGAATTCGATGACGCGGCGTTGACATCGGTATCCGGCAACGTCTCGACCGCCAAGGAGCGGCTGGCCTTCGCCGACCACAACATCGGCCGGGCCCGCGAGTTCGCCGCTCAGGCGGTCAGCGGGCAGCAGAGCGGCCTGGTGGCCTCGTTCCGTGCCGCCGAGTCGGCCCTCGGGCAAGCCCGTGCGCTGCTCGACGCGGTCGACAGCGCATCCAGCGACATCCACCGCGCTGTTGCCGAACTGCCGACGCTCATCGCCGACATCCAGGCAGGCGTCGAGCACGCCAACGCTCAGCTGCAGCAAGGCAAGGCACCGCACACCCGCGACCTGACCACCGCGCGCGACGCGGCGGCAAGGGCCGTCGACGCCGCCCGCAGCAGCGGCTCGGCCGATCCGCTCGGTGCGTTCACTCGATTGACCACCGCGAACGCGGATCTCCACCGGCTGCTGGCTACTGTCGCCGAGGAACGGGCGAGTGCGGAGCGGCTCAATCGAACGTTGGACCAGGCGTTGTTCACAGCACAATCACGGGTGCGTGCCGTCTCTGAGTACATCGACACCCGCCGCGGCAGCATCGGGCCGGAGGCGCGCACCCGCCTCGCCGAGGCGAGCCGGCAGCTGCAAGCGGCGCACGACAAGCGGTCCACCAACGTGTCCGAAGCGATCACGCATGCCAACAGCGCCGCGATGCTGGCCGCCGAGGCGCAGTCGCTGGCCAATGCCGACGTCCAGTCCGCACAGCGCGCCTATGCCGGGCGCTACCGCAGCGGCGGCTACGACATGGGCGCGATGATGGGCGGAATCATCATCGGCGACCTCCTCGGCGGAGCAATGGGCGGCGGTTTCGGCGGCGGCTGGGGGGGTGACGGATGGAGTCCCACGTCGTTCGGCGGTTCGTCGGGTCCGTCCGACGGCGGCTTCATGGGTGGCGGTGGGCGGTTCTGAGGTCAGCACGTGCTGCCGTTATCCCGGCTTCTGCCGATTCGTCAGCGATTCCCGGCAACGGTGCCGGGCTCCAGGATCCCATTGGGTACATTGCGTTGGTGCTTGGCAAGTCATTGGTTAGCGTCGTGTGCGTGGGGTTGCTGGCCGCCTGCGGGACGCACCAGTCGGCTCATCCGACGGACGTCACGGACGTGTTCGCAGTCAAGTCGACCTTCGGCCCCGAGTATCGGGTTTCGACGAAGGGCCCCTCGGACATCACCCCGAATATGACGGGAGAGCAGAAGCTTCCGCCCGGTGTGACATTCGATCCGCCGGATTGTGAAAAGCTGGCCACTGGACAGCGACTACCGTCCGGGACCCAGGGCAAAACGGCCGCCGTTTCTGCTGAAGGGAACGGCAACCGGTTCGTGGCGATCGCCATCAACTCCACCAAGCCGCTGCCGTTCGACAATTCCATCGCCGACAAGTGCAAGCAGGTCACGTTCAAAACCGACAAAGGCAACCTGAACGGCACCATCGATGTCGTGGACGCACCGAAGATCAACGGCGCGCAAACGACGGGAAGGCACCGGCAGATTCAGATCACCGCTCGCGGCAAGGAGCGCACTAATGAGCTTTACAACTATGTCGCGTACTTCGGTGACAATGTGGTAATGGTCGACGCCGGTCCGGTAATGCGGCGCGACCAGACGCCGGAGCCAGTCGACACCGATCGAGCGCAGCAAATGCTGGCCGACGCTGTGGCTGCCCTGCGCAGGTAAGCTGCTGCGGCCAGCGCCGCATACTCTTAGCAGCCCTTGAGCCGCACCGCCAGGTAGTCGGCGACCGCGTCAATAGTGACCCGGTCCTGCGTCATACCGTCGCGCTCTCGCACAGTGACGGCTTGGTCGTCGAGTGAGTCAAAGTCCACTGTCACACAAAACGGTGTCCCGATCTCGTCCTGGCGCCGGTAGCGCCGCCCAATGGCGCCCGCGTCGTCGAACTCGACGTTCCAGCATCTCCGCAACTCGGCAGCCAGGTCGCGGGCCTTGGGACTCAGATCGGCGTGCCGGGACAGCGGCAACACCGCGACCTTGACCGGCGCCAGCCGTGAATCCAGCCGCAGCACCGTACGCTTTTCCATCCCGCCCTTGGCGTTTGGCGCCTCGTCCTCGGTGTAGGCGTCGATCAGAAACGCCATGAACGATCGGGTCAGGCCGGCCGCCGGTTCGATCACATAGGGCACATAGCGGATGTCGTTGACTTGGTCGTAGAACGACAGGTCAACGCCGGAATGCTTTGAGTGCGTGGTCAAGTCGAAGTCGGTGCGGTTGGCCACACCTTCCAGCTCACCCCACGGGTTGCCGGCGAAGCCGAACTTGTACTCGATGTCGACGGTGCGGTCTGAGTAGTGCGACAGCTTGTCCTTGGGATGCTCCCACAGCCGCAAATTGTTCGGGCTAATCCCAAGGTCGACATACCACGCCAGCCGATTGTCGATCCAATACTGGTGCCACTCGGGCGCCGTCGACGGCTCGACGAAGAACTCCATCTCCATCTGCTCGAACTCGCGGGTGCGGAAGATGAAGTTGCCGGGCGTGATCTCGTTGCGGAAGCTCTTGCCGGTCTGTGCGATACCGAACGGCGGCCTTTTGCGCGACGTCGTCATCACGTTGGTGAAGTTGGTGAAGATGCCCTGCGCGGTCTCCGGCCGCAGATAGTGCAGCCCCTCCTCGGTCTCGATCGGCCCGAGATAGGTCTTCAGCATCATGTTGAACTCGCGCGGCTCGGTCCACTGGCCGGGCTCTCCGGTGTCGGGGTCGCGGATATCGGCCAGCCCGCCCCGCGGCGGATGCCCGTGCTTTTGCTCGTAGGCCTCGATGAGGTGATCGGCGCGGTAACGCTTGTGAGTGATCAGCGACTCGACCAGCGGATCGTGGAAGACCTCGACATGCCCGGAGGCGACCCACACCTCGCGCGGCAGGATGATCGATGAATCCAGCCCGACGACGTCGTCGCGCCCGGTGACCACCGCACGCCACCACTGCCGTTTGATGTTCTCCTTGAGCTCTACCCCGAGCGGACCGTAGTCCCACGCCGATTTGGTGCCGCCGTAGATCTCCCCGGAGGGATAGACCAGGCCGCGCCGTTTGGCAAGGTTGACGACGGTGTCGATGACGGACGCCACGAGGTGGTGCACTCCTGTCTGGGATGAGAGACGGTCTCGGCGCAGCTGGGCGCTGGCGCGAAGAGCACCGTCATCGTAGCGATCGACACGCGGTTCTTTGACATGCGTCTTCGTGCATGTGACAGTGGAAGCGACCGACAGTGATTGCCAATAGCGTCTCAACAGCGCAGGCACTGTTCAAAGGTGATCGTCATGTCCCGCACCACGTCGACCGCGGCTGACGGCGAGCTGGGCTCCGGTGTCGTTGAAGCCCACGACGAGCACAGCGGTTCGGTCGCGTTGCCGCCACCACCGCCGCGAGAGATCCTCGACGCCGCCGGCGAGCTGCTGCGTGCGCTGGCCGCACCAGTGCGGATCGCGATCGTCTTGCAGCTGCGGGAATCTCAGCGGTGCGTGCACGAACTGGTCGACGCGCTGGGCGTGCCGCAGCCGCTGGTCAGCCAGCATCTGAAGATCCTCAAAGCGGCGGGCGTGGTCGCCGGCGAGCGGTCGGGCCGCGAGGTGCTGTACCGGCTGGCCGATCATCACTTGGCGCACATCGTTCTGGACGCGGTGGCCCACGCCGGCGAGGAGAGACTGTGACTCCCGCGCGGGACGCGACCCGTTCCACCCGGCAGCGGGCGGCGGTCTCGACACTACTGGAAACGCTCGACGACTTTCGCTCAGCCCAGGAACTGCACGACGAGTTGCGCCGCCGTGGCGAGAACATCGGTCTGACGACCGTCTACCGGACGCTGCAGTCTATGGCCGCGGCGGGAATGGTCGACACTCTGCGAACCGACACCGGTGAATCGGTCTACCGGCGGTGCTCGGAGCACCATCATCACCACCTGGTCTGCCGCAGCTGCGGCTCCACCGTCGAGGTCGGCGATCACGAGGTCGAGGTGTGGGCCGCCGAGGTGGCCGCCGAGCACGGGTTCTCTGACGTCAGCCACACCATCGAGATCTTCGGCACCTGTTCGGAGTGCCGGTGAGAGCTGTCAAACGGTCAGAACGCTAACCGATCAGCGTGCGGCGGATTTCGGCGCCTTTGTCGAGCACCATCAGGATCAGTGTGCGCAGCGCATCGTCGGTGAGGCCACCGCCAGGAAAGTTGTAGCGCAGCATTACGTCGCCGGCCTTACCGGAGTCGCGCTCGCGGGCGGTCTCGCTGACCTTCTCGACCACGGCCACCGACCCGAGCAGGGTGTTATGAGCCTGTTGGGCGACTCGGTCACGAATCTTTTTGTCTAGCGGCAGATCCCACGCCAAGATTTGGGTCAGCGAGACCAGGTCGAGGTCTTCGACGATCGTCACCACCCGTAACGACGCGAAAGTGCCGTCATGACGGACCGTCAACGCGCCGTCGGGCTCCTCTTCGACAGGCAGGACGTCGCCGAGCAGCGATGCCAGCCGCTGCTGCAGTGACGGCATCAGGCGCTCCCGAACCGTCGATGCCGTGACGCGTATTCCTCGCAGGCCGCCCACAGGTCGCGGCGGTCGTAATCAGGCCACAACTTGTCGGAGAAAACGAACTCGGCATAGGCGGCCTGCCACAACATGAAATTGCTGGACCGCTTCTCACCGGAGGTCCGCAGCAGCAGGTCTACATCGGGTATGTCGGGCCGATGCATGTGCCGGACGATCGTCGACTCGGTGATCCGATCAGGATCGAGCCTGCCCGCGGCAGCTTCGCGGGCGATATGTCTTGTGGCTTCGGTGATTTCGGTGCGGCCACCGTAGTTCACGCAGTAGTTCACCGTGATGACGTCGTTGCCCTTCGTCATGTTCTCGGCGATCTCCAGTTCTTTGATGACGCTGCGCCACAGGCGTGGTCGCGAGCCTACCCACCGTATCCGGACGCCAATGTCATTGAGGTTCTCGCGACGGCGCCGCACGACATCGCGGTTGAAGCCCATCAAAAAGCGTACTTCCTCGGGCGAACGCTTCCAGTTCTCGGTGGAGAAGGCATAGAGGCTGAGCCACTTGATTCCGACTTCGATTGCGCCACAAACGATGTCGATAACGACCGCCTCACCCATTTTGTGGCCCTCGATGCGGGTAAGTCCGCGCTGCGTAGCCCAGCGGCCGTTACCGTCCATCACGATGGCGACGTGACCGGGCAATTGGGCGGCCGCGATTCGCGGTGCCGCCGCCTTCGACAGGTGCTGCGGCGGCCGCCGCGGACCGCCGTCCGGCGCCGGAGGCAACTCGGGGAATATCACCGGCCAGGTCGACTTGTCGGGAAAGGTCGGGTAGTCGGCGGGCGCCGGGTCGAGCTGCGGGAAGCCGGTCGCGGTCCGCTTGCGCTCAGCCCTCCACTCTGAGCCGCTGACCGGGTTGCGCACCATGGGGCCCATCCTGCCTGACCAGCGCTATGCGACGGTCGGGGAGGCTTTGATCAATACGGTCAACCCGCTCGATCCGCTCCACCAGCGGCAACGTTCGCAGCTGCCGCTCCAGATGCCATTGCAGGTGGGCGGCCACCAATCCGCTGACGTGGCTGCGGTGCGATTGCGGCGCGGCCTGGGCGGCCTGCCAGTCGCCGTCGTGCAGCGCAGACATCAAATCCAGCACACCCGGTGGCGGCACGGTCGAACCGGCCGGGCGGCAATGCGCGCAGACGCTGCCGCCGGCAGCGACGTGAAACGCCCGATGCGGACCGGGGCTGGCGCATCGGGCGCATTCGGTCAGCGCCGGTGCCCATCCGGCGATCCCCATGGCGCGCAGCAGGTAGGCATCCAGCACCAGCTCGCGGGGCCGTCGCCCGTCGGCCACCGCCCGCAGCGCGCCCACCGTGAGCCGGTGCAGCGCCGGGGCTGGTGCCCGCTCCTCACCGGCGAGGCGCTCAGCGGTTTCCAGCATCGCGCACGCGCACGTGTAGCGGCCGTAATCGCTGACGATGTCGGTGGTGAATGCGTCGATCGAGACGACCTGGGTGACGATGTCCAGGTTGCGGCCGGGGTAAAGCTGCACGTCGATATGCGAAAACGGCTCCAGCCGCGCGCCGAACTTGCTGCGAGTGCGGCGCACACCCTTGGCCACCGCGCGGACCAGTCCATGATCGCGGGTCAGCAGGGTGATGATCCGGTCGGCTTCGCCGAGCTTGTGCTGGCGCAGCACCACCGCCCGGTCCCGGTACAGCCGCATCACACCAGTTTGGCATTGCAATACGACATACTTCCTACCCGCGCCGATAAAGTCTGTACCGATGACGCATCCTCCACACTCCCGCTTCCCCACCCTGACTGACCAGCTCTATCGGCTGGCCAGCGGTGAGGTGACGTCCGACGAGCTGGTCCGCCGCTCGCTGCACGCGATCGACATCAGCCAGTCCATGCTGAACGCCTTCCGCGTGGTGCTCACCGAATCGGCGTTGGCCGACGCCGCCGAAGCCGACCGGCGACGCGCCGCCGGTGACCAGGCGCCGCTGCTCGGCGTCCCGATCGCGGTCAAGGATGACGTCGACATTGCCGGAGTGCCAACGGCTTTCGGCACGTCAGGGTTCGTCCGGCCGGCCACCGAGGACTCCGAGGTGGTGCGCCGGCTCAAAGCAGCGGGCGCGGTAATCGTCGGCAAGACCAATACCTGCGAACTGGGCCAGTGGCCTTTCACCAGCGGACCCGCATTCGGGCACACCCGAAACCCGTGGTCACGCAGACACACCCCGGGCGGATCGTCGGGCGGCAGCGCCGCCGCGGTGGCCGCGGGCCTGGTCGCCGCCGCGATCGGCTCCGACGGCGCCGGCAGCATCCGCATCCCGGCGGCGTGGACGCACCTGGTGGGCATCAAGCCGCAACGTGGCCGAATCTCGACCTGGCCGTTGCCGGAGGCCTTCAACGGGATCACGGTGAACGGCGTGCTGGCCCGCACGGTCGAGGATGCGGCGTTGGTGCTCGACGCCGCATCCGGCAACGTCGACGGCGAACTGCACAAACCCCCGCCGGTGACGGTGTCGGAATATGTCGGCACCGCACCCGGACCGCTGAGAATTGCGGTGTCGACCCGATTCCCGTTCACCGGTTTTCCCGCGAAGCTGCACCCAGAGATCGAGGCCGCGTTGCATTTGGTGGCCGGTCAACTGGAGTTGTTGGGCCATAGCGTCGTTACCGCGAACCCCGATTACGGCCTTCGATTGTCGTTGAACTTTTTGTCCCGGTCGACCTCGGGCCTGCTCGATTGGGCCGAACGACTCGGCGACGGCGTTGATCTCGACGAGCGCACCTTGTCCAACATGCGCATGGGCCGCATGCTCTCGGGGCCTGTGCTACGCAGGGCCCGCGCCCGCGAAGCCCGGGACCAGCGCCGGGTCGGCGCGATTTTCAACTTCGTCGATGTGGTGCTGGCGCCGACCACCGCGCAGCCACCGCCGTTGGCGCACGCTTTCGACAAGTTGAGCGGGCTGGCCACCGACCGCGTCATGATCGCGGCATGCCCGGTGACCTGGCCCTGGAACCTGCTGGGCTGGCCGTCGATCAACGTGCCGGCGGCATTTACCAACGAGGGCCTGCCCGTCGGTGTGCAGCTGATGGGCCCGGCCAACAGTGAGGGCATGCTCATCTCGCTGGCCGCCGAGCTGGAGGCGGTGATGGGCTGGGCGGCCAAGCAGCCGCAGGCGTGGTGGAACACCGGCACCGAGAAGCCGCCGGTCTCCAGCGGCCCTCCGTCGCGATGAGGGCCGAACCCCATTAGGTGCGACAAGAACAGCCCCTACGAGTTCACCGAAGCCCAGAGGCCCCTACGACGTCGACGTCTCAAAAGCCTAGCTGCCCAGGTTATTCGGGGTCATACTGCCAGCTCTTGGCGACCTTGACGCGCACACGGCGGCAGCCAACCCGGCCGCGCCGCTGGAACCACTGCGGTCACCAGAGAGCGTCACTCTGGTATCAGTTCCATTAACCACCACTCTGTCACTTGAACCACTGCCGTAATTCTCTTTGAATCGACCTCGCGCT
>JAFAQO010000238.1 GCA_019246375.1 Mycobacterium sp.
CGAGGAGCGCAGCCGCGAGATCGAGGTGCTGGAATTCGTGCCGGCCAGCGAGGTCGACCCGATATTGTTCGACCGCAGCTACTTCTTGGAGCCGGACTCGAAGTCGTCGAAGTCATATGTGCTGCTTGCCAAAACGCTGGCAGAAACCGACCGGGTGGCGATCGTGCACTTTGCGCTGCGCAACAAGACCCGCCTTGCGGCCTTGCGCGTCAAGGATTTCAGCAAGCGCGAGGTGATGGTGATTCATACCTTGTTGTGGCCGGACGAGATCCGGGATCCCGACTTTCCGGTGCTCGACAAGAAGGTCGACATCAAACCGGCGGAGCTGAAAATGGCCGGGCAGGTGGTCGAGTCGATGGCCGACGACTTCAATCCGGACCGCTATCACGACGACTACCAGGAACAGCTGCAGGAGTTGGTGCAGGCCAAACTCGAAGGTGGAGAAGCGTTTACCACTGAGGAGCAACCGAAAGAGCTGGACGAGACCGAGGATGTCTCCGACCTGCTCGCGAAGCTGGAGGCCAGTGTGAGAGCTCGCTCGGGTGGCGGGAATGCGCCGGCGAAGAAGACTCCGGCCAAGAAGACCGCGGCCAAGAAGGCGCCGGCGAAAAAGACCGCCGCTAAAAAATCACCAGCCAAGAAGACGCCCGCCAAGAAGGCTCGCGCTAAGGCGGGATCGAAGTCCTAACCGCGAAACGTTACGCATATTGCGCTGATCAGGACCAAGCCCGCTGGAGTGGTGTCAGAGTTCGCTCGATCGCATGACCCTTCGGATGGCAGTCTAGAAGTCAGGACTGGTTCCGTTCGGCAAGGTCCTGCAGGAATCGCGGCATTCGGCCAGCGCCAAAGTCGTAGTAGCGCGCCCAGTGCGGCGTGATTGCAATCCTTGCCATCTGGTCGTACATCCCGCGGACGTTCTGCTCGAATTCGGCCGCCGCGTCGGCGTCCATGGTTTGCCTGGCGGCGGCGAGGTACTCCTCGACCACGCCGTGGACGATCTCGACGCTCGCCCGCCCGCGTATCGAAAGAGCTCGCGCCTGATCGGGGGTGTTGCCTACGTCGATGGCCAGCGCAACGTCCGGGCGAGCCGACAGCGCCGCGACCTTCGGTGCGGTCGTGGCCGTCGAGATAACGAATTCGTCGCCGGTCCAGAAGAATCCGACCGGAACCACCCGCGGTGTCCCGTCCTTCCCGATGTAGGCAAGGTGGGCGGCCGAGGTGGACGCGAGCAACTCCTGCGCGCCGGTCATGGACAGTTCGTGATCGATCTCTCGCCGCTCCATGCGTGTACTCCTATCGGTTACGTTGTTCTCCTTCGATTGACTTGCCGGTCGTTCGAAGAATCACGCGATGACCGCCCCCTACCCGGCTACAACACGCCCGCCCGTCTCACCCCGTACACCACTTCCCTGGACGCAACTCTGATCAGATATAACGCCGACGAGGTTCCGGCTCCTGGAGCTGCCGTTTGAAGAAGCACACGGCCGTGTAGGGTCTTTGCTCGTCCACCGCAAAGTTCACCATCTCCCATCCCTGTCCCCCCAGCGCATTCGCTTTGCGCATCATCTCATTCAGTGCATCGGCCCCCTCCGAGTGGAACCATGTGTACTCCCACTGCGGCAGCTTAGGGCCGGCGCTGTCATCGCTCATGGGTGCGGATGATTCCACACCGGCCACCGCTGCCATGACGAGGACGCGCAAAGTCGCGCTCTTCACTGTTGAGGTTGCTACCGGGTTGCGGGTACCGACGTTGTGAAAGACGTTCTAGCTTCCGAGACCGAGGCCCGCGCGGCACCCGGCTTTGACGTTGTAACGGTCGTTATTCCGCATGGTGTGAGGGTGTAAACCGCATTGCGGCTCAACGCATCTCTGCTCATCTGCGGTCGGTGGCCGGGGTGAGGCGGGCCATCCCGCGCAGGATCCACGGTGTGCGCCTGGCCATCACCTCCACGGCACGGTCCGAGCGGCGCATCCCGCGTCGAGGGCCGGGGGTGGGCGTCGACACCAGTTCCGCCTCGGCCGATCCTGCCCGCGGGCCGTGGCGATCCACCGCCAAAAGTTGCCAGCTGCCGGGCACGCCACGCAGCTCGACGCTGCCGCGGTCCTCGAAGCCGGTGCCCGACCCGACGACCAGGTCGCGGACGGTGCGGGACACGAGAATTTCGCCGGCGCCGGCCCGGCCGAGGATCCGCGCCGCGATATGCACCGCGATCCCCCCGATGTCGGAGTTCAGCAGTTCGCACTCGCCGGTGTGGATGCCAGCGCGGATCTCGATGCCCAGGGTCTCGGCCTCAGCGCGCAAGGCCTCGGCGCATCGGATGGCCTGCGTCGGGCCGTCGAACGTGGCGAGGTGGCCGTCACCGGTGCTCTTGACCACCGTGCCGCCGAAACGTTCCGTGAGGTCGGCGGTTACCTCACCAAAGCGGTGCAGCACAGCACGCCACCGCTGGTCGCCCGCCGCCGCGGCGTGTGCGGTCGAGGCGACCATGTCAGTGAACAACACGGTGCGCAGGGCGCGGCGTGACGGCGCCGGTGCGGCATGGCTGCCGGTGAGGAATTTTTCGATCCCGGTCAGGATCTTGTCGGGCTCGGTGAACCAGGGCGCGTGGTCCGCACCGTCGACCTCGAGGTACCGCGCGCCCGGGATGTGGTCGGCGAGGTAGCGGCCGGCCTGCACCGCAACGATGTCGTCGCGGGCGTGGATGACCAGGGTTGGCGCGGTGATCGTCGGCAGGATCGGCCTCACGTCGATCCGGAACGACGCTTCAACTGACGCGCGCGCCATTCCCGGGCTTGCGCTCATTCGCTCGAACGTTGCGAGCTGGCGTGTCCCCCGGACCGACGGCAGGCTGATACCGAGTGCCGCACCGCTGCCCCAGGCCGAGCGGACAGCGCGGCCGAATTCCTGCAGGCGGGCGAACTGCTCCACCGAAGGCGTGTAGTCCTCGCCCAGCTTTGCTACGCCGCG
>JAFAQO010000013.1 GCA_019246375.1 Mycobacterium sp.
CCGGTAACGCTACTAGCCCGGGTACGGGGGGCAATTCACACCTTGATCCGTCGTTTAACAAACGAACAGCACGACGTCACCGCTAGTGGCTGTGCACAGGCAGCCGCAGCCGGAAGCGCACCAGCGCCGTAATCACCGCACCCAGCACGATCAGCATTACCATGTCCAGCAACCAGAAATGCCGCGAATGCTGCCACAGCCGGTCGCCAGGCACGATTGGCTCAATGGTCCGTAGATCGACCGTCGACGCAGAAGCCGCAAAACCCCAGCGGGCCGGCAACAGCCAGGAGCCTTGGTCGAGGCCCATTCGACCGGTCACCGGTATCAGGCCGCCGGCGAGCACCATCGAGACCATGATCACCACTACCAGCATCGGCAGCACTTGCTCGGTTGAGCGGGCCAGCGACGACAGCGCCAGCCCGACCAGGGCCGAGACGATGGCTGTCAGCCCCAGCGCCATATAGAGCTCGGCAATGGCTGCGAAGGTGCCATTGCCCAACAACGCCGCGCCCTGAGTGGGCTTTCCTTTGCCGGCGATCATGATCGCGGTGAGGATGGCGGTCTGGATCAGCGCCGCGGCGCTGTAGACGAGCACTTTGGCAGCCAGGTAGGCCGACGCCGACAGGCCTACAGCCTGCTCGCGCTTGAAGATCGAACGTTCACCGACCAAATCCCGCACGGTCAACGCGGTGCCCATGAATACCGCGGCGATATTCAACAGGATCAAAATCTCGTTGGGTTCATCCGACTGGCCTGCCTGCGGATTGGCAAAGCCGAACCCGGTATTGCCGGGCACCGCCAGCGACAGCGTGCCCAGCACGAACGGCAGGATTGCCAGGAAGATGAAGTAGCCGCGGTCGGCGGTGATCAGGCGTATCTGGCGGCGCGCCACCGTGGACATCTGCCGCAACAGGCTGGTGTGCGGCGGATTGCCGAGCGGAACCGTCCCGGCCCGCGACGCTTGCGGAGGCCGCACCGGTGGGTGCCGAGCCAAGAAGGCCCGATGGACACTGTCGGGGTCGGTGCTGACCCGGGCGAAGATGTCGGCCCAGTCGGTGGTGCCCATCACCGGGCCGATGTCCGCGGGCGGGTCGGCGAAGGCGGTCTTGCCGCCCGGTGCCAGCAGCAGCACTTGGTCGCACATCTTGACGTAGGTCAGCGAGTGGGTGACCACGAGCACCACCCGCCCGGCGTCGGCGAGCCGGCGCAGCATCGTCATCACCTGGCGGTCCAGGGCCGGGTCCAGCCCGGAGGTCGGCTCGTCGAGGATCAGCAGCGATGGACCGGTCAGCAGTTCCATCGCCACCGACGCACGTTTGCGCTGCCCACCGGACAGCTTGTCGACACGCGTCTTGCGGTGCGGAGTCAGGTCCAGCTCGTCGAGGACTCGCTTGACGACCTCACGGCGATCCTTGGCGGAGGTGTCCTGCGGCAACCGCAGCTCGGCGGCGTAGTTCAGGGCCTGTTCGACGGTGAGCTGGCGGTGGACGACATCGTCTTGGGGGACCATCCCGATCCGGGAGCGCATCGAAGCGTATTCGGCGTGCACGTCATGCCCGTCGAAGCTGACGACCCCGGCGCTGGGCCGCGTCGCGCCGCCGATCAGTTTGATCAGCGTCGACTTGCCCGCGCCCGAGGGCCCGATCACCGCGGTCAGCGTCCCGGGTCGTGCAGTGAACGACACATCGGTCAGCAGCGGGCGACCGTCGATGGTCAGCCCCAACGCGTGAGCAGTAAGTCCGCTGGTGCGCGCCTCTGCGGCACGCGGCACCAGGGTGCGGCCCGCCGCCACCAGGTCGGTGTTGCCGATCGTGACAACGTCGCCGTCATGCAGCAGCGCACGAGTAATCAGTGCGCCGTTGACGAATGTCCCGTTGCTGCTGTTGTTGTCCCGGATCTCGACACCGGCTGGGGTCGAAACCAGCACCGCGTGTACACGTGATGCCAGCGAGTCGCTGACGACGACGTCGTTGCCCTTGGAGCGGCCGATCGTCTTGGACCCACCGGCGGCGGTTCCCGGACGCGGCGGCAGCAGCATGCGCATGGTGTCGCTGAGCCGTCCCACCGAGGCGGGTGCGCTGGGGTGTGGCTGTCGTGGCGGGATCCGCCGCACCGGCGGCCGGGACCATGCCGGAGGCGAGGTGACGGGCCGGGCGAGCGGGGTTGTTTCGACGCTGTCAACGATCGATGCGGCGGGCGGGACGTTCTGCAGCGTGGGCGGACTGCTCGGTTCGGAGGTTTCGGTGCCGGTTGTGACGCGGAAGGTCAATTGCGGACCATGCGGATTACCGAGCGCGACGCTTTCGCCGTCGCGGATGGCGATTACGCTGCGGCGAACACCGCCGACGAAAACGCCGTTCTGGCTCTTGTCCACCACCACCCACTGCGAGCCGTCGAACCGCAGAATCGCATGCACGCGCGAGATCAGCGTGAATGTGACCGGGTCGGTGTCGCGCAGCCAGATGTCGCAGTCGCGGCCGCGGCCCACAGTGACGTCCCGCTCGGCGGGAAACGTATACATCGCCGACCCGAGCCAGACCGTCAGCGGCGGTGAGCTCACCTCACTCACCACGGCAAACCTGGTGGTGTTGGCGTCTGCAGACGGCGTGCTGCCGCGATCAGTCGGTGTCATCGGCTGCTCTTCTAACTAGCGTTGCTGGTCAGTGAGGTGGCCTCAGATGGGCGGTAAACCGGCACACCGTTGGCGTCGATGACCAGGTCCTGGCAGGGCTCGCAGACAGGCCACAGCATGCCTGATGTTTATCGGAAACTCCGAGCTGCCAAGTCCCAGCGCTGCAGGACGCGGACATCGGTGTCCGATGATATAGACGTTTCTTGTGAACGGCACCATCCGGTCCGGAGGTCGGGGCCGCGCGGTGACCTAACCGAGCCTAAACCTTTACTTGACGCCTGCACGGCGGCGCAACGACCATGAAACGGTGCGCCGAGTGGTGGGGTCGCTGTGTGCTGCGGTGTGCACGGCCTGCTTGTCAATTGCGGTCGCGCCGGAAGGCGGCGCGGTTGGCGGCCCCTGGTTCGCGCGGTCGGTTGGTAACGCCACCCAAGTGGTTTCGGTTGTCAGCGTCGGCGGTTCGGACGCGAAGATGGACGTCTATCAGCGCAGCGCCGCGGGTTGGCAGCCGCTCCAAGCCGGCATACCGACACATGTCGGATCGGCGGGTATGGCGTCGCAGGCCAAAAGCGGATATTCGGCCACCCCGACGGGGGTTTTCTCTTTGCCCTACGTGTTCGGCACCGCACCCAACCCCGGCGGCGGATTGAAGTACGTCCAGGTCGGGCCCGACCACTGGTGGGACGGCGACGACAACAGCCCCACATTCAATACCATGCAGGTCTGCAAGAAAGATCAGTGCCCGTTCGACACGTCGGCAAGCGAAAATCTCGATATCCCGCAGTACAAGCACGCCGTGGTGATGGGCGTCAACCCGGGCCGCGTACCGGGCAACGGCTCCGCGTTTTTCTTCCATACCACCGACGGCGGGCCGACCGAGGGATGCGTAGCGATAGACGACGGGACGCTGGTGCAGATCATCCGGTGGCTACGCCCAGGCGCAGTGATCGCAATCGCTCAGTAGGCCAGCGCGCGGCCGGGCTTGACCTTAAAGTCGATGCCTGCCAACGACATTGTTGCCTCATAGGTTCGGTCGTAGCCGGTCGAGCTGATCTTCCACCCGTCGGTGGTTCGCCGGTATTGGTCACGGTAGAAAGCGGCACCGATCAACATGAAGTTGAACTCGGCGACGATGACGCGGTCTTGCAGATACCAGGTGCCCGACGCTTCATCGCCGCTCACCGTGATTTCCGGGTGGGTCACCCGGTGTTCGGTGATGATGCCCGGGCCCAGTGCTGAGCGCATGTAGCCCACCAGGTCGGTGCGGTTGGTGAAGTGCAGTTCCTCGCCGACCGACGAACCGTAGTCGCCAGTGACGTCTTCGGTGAGCGTGTCGGCGAAATCGTCCCAGTGCTTGGTGTCCAACGCCCGCAGGTAGCGGTATTTGACCTGCTCGATCGCTTGGGTATCGGCGATGACATCGTGCGGACTCATCACGCCATTGGAGCACACAGTGGCAGGTATTCTCCGGACAGCGAAATTATCGTCTCTTATCTCGCACCCTTCCGGTCGAGACTCAGCATGGGGGCGGTTCGATACTGCCGCGGCCCGCGGTGGCTGGCAGGTGGGTGACAACCCTGGCTACACTTCGGCCGGTGCAGCAGCAACTGCGTGTCGACACCGCTGGTGTGCAGGCGATG
>JAFAQO010000021.1 GCA_019246375.1 Mycobacterium sp.
GATGTCATCACCGGCTACCGTGACTGTGCGTCCTTCGTGCAGCCGATCAACGATCTGATAGATCGTCGGCGTGGCTACCGCCCGGCGTGTCCCCCTATGCCGCGATCGCGATGTGAACCGGTCGCGGCCCTTGCCGAATGACCTAAATAGTGAGCTCAGGCCGGAGCGGGACGGTGCGCGATGTTGGGGCGACGCGATATTCATGGCCTGTTCCTTTCGTGTCGTCACAGCCACGGCTCCGCCAGGCATGGCCGACTGCACGCGGCGTCGAGCACACCGCGGGCGCGAGCGCTTGCCCGAGGACGGCCAGATAGCTCCCCAGATGTGGCTACCTGCTGCCAGTGCGCGCCCGCCGACACACCCGGCGGATCGTCACAGCAGTTCGCAGCCATCGAGGGCGGCACCATGATCCCACTTTCCGTGATGAACGAAGTTGCTAGAAGGTGACGATAGGGCGCGGGCGAAGTGAAAGCACGAGTAGTGCACTACTCCAATTAGCGTTTCGTCTACCCCTCAGCTCTGCATTAGTCGGGCATGACAACGGAATTCAAGATCGGTGAAGTTTTTCGTTTCAGCGGGCTTGTCCCATCTCATTTGACCGCCGATAAGTTCAAGCGGTTAGAGCGGTGCGCCCGCGGCCCGCCAACACCTTTGTTCGGTGACGATCCGCCGAAGTGGGCGCTCGCGAGGCCGCTGCTCGCAGTAAAAACCGAGCTACCCGCTGACCGGCGGCGACGCCTGGCACATAGGCGGTGGCGGCCGGGGGCACAGTCAGCGCGGCATCGCGCGGGGTTGTTCAGGCGACGACTTTCGTCCACGATCCTGACGCCGAGCCCGGCTTCTAACGCGACGCGCTCGGCCTCGAGGTCGTCCCGTGAGGCGTGCTCATGAATCCTCTTGACCGCGGCGTAGCGCGGTTACCGTGTGAGCGTCGGTGCTATTCGCCTCAGCTACTTTTCGGCTTCTGCGCCACCCGACTCACTCGAAACTGCTGCGGCTGACGTGGCCGCCACTGCCAAGTCTGGCTGCGCTGCTGCGGGTGGTGCCGGCGGCTGCCGACGCCACGCCGGACGCAGCCACTCGGGCAGCCAGCCGGGCGGTGCGTCGGCAACACGGTCAAACACCCCGCCCGCCGGATCATCCAGGCGCCGGTCCCAGCGCACCAAATCCTCCTCAGGCCGGTAGATCTGGCGCACTACGAGCGCGCAAAGCAGCAGTACCGCGATGTCGCGCAGCAGCACCGCTGCGGTGAACCACTGCTCGGGCAACCCTCGGTTGGGCACGCTGTACAAGTAATACATCCGCGGCACCCACACCAACGCATCGATCGTCATCCACGCCAGCAGAATCCGCCGGTGCGGCAATGCCAGCACTGCCAACGGAACCAACCACAGCGAAAACTGCGGACTCCACACCTTATTGGTCAACAGAAAGGCCGCAACGATCAAGAACGTCAGCTGTGCCACCCGAGGCCGCACCGGGGCGTTCAGGGCAACGTAAACTATTGCGGCACAACATAGTAGGAAGAGCACCGCGACGACTGAATTGAGCACTGTCGGCGGCTCCCAAAATCCCAGTGCCGGATCGAAGCCGCGCCAACTGGTGAACGACTTGACGACGTTGTAGAGCGAGTCCATGTCGTCGCCGCGTCGGGTATTGAGCCGGAAGAACTCCGACCAGCCGCGCGGAAATAGGAGCATCACCGGCAGATTCACCAGCAGCCACGTTGCGACCGTGACCGCTGCGGTGCGCGCCACCTCGGTCAGCCGCCCACTCCGTACTCCCAGCACAAACAGCGGCACCAAGAACAACACCGGATATAACTTCGCGGCGGCACCCAGCCCAATCAGCGCCCCAGCCAGCACCGGTCTTCGCCGTGCCCACGCCAGCAGTCCCCCGAGGGCGAAAGCTGTTGGCAACGCGTCGAAATTGGTGAAGATCTGAAAAATCACCAGCGGCGAAGCGGCCACCAGCGCCGCATCCCACACCCGGCGCCCCGCCAAGCTTGC